>JAFMEA010000014.1 GCA_017856985.1 Planktomarina sp. | reverse complement strand
GCTATAACTGGCGGTATTGAGTTCCGAAATAATTGGGAATTAAGCCAGGCGCGGGCACTGTCTGTTGTTCTCTTTATGGTCAATACCAAAGGCATGGATCCTCGGCGCTTATCCGCAAATGGTTTTGGAGAATTCCAACCCCTTAATACGGATAACACTAGTGTTGCTCGCGCTCAAAACCGCAGAATTGAGTTGAAACTCACTGGTAAATAATCGAAGTAAAGAATTTATATTTTATATAACTTATTCTTACCTTAATTATGGCTCGCCTCTGCCACTTTCCTATAAGCTAGAAGGTCACGTGGTTACTTTGCGGTGATTAACTTTGGTGAGCGCCCCTTATCTGTGATCAGTGGTTTCTTTGGTTCTTCAATTTGAAGGTCTAATTTTTCTTCTTTGACTGAAACCTTTACATTTCCACCTTTGATTAAGGCGCCAAATAATAGTTCTTCTGCCAATGGTTTTTTAATATGTTCTTGAATGACGCGTCCTAAGGGTCGAGCACCCATTTTATCATCATAACCCTTATTACCTAGCCAATCTGCAGCTGATTTGGTAATTTCAATAGTAACATTTCTGTCCATTAGTTGAGCCTCTAACTGTAGAACAAACTTTTCGACCACTTGCGCGATTACATCTCGGTCTAGTGGTGCGAAGCTAACAACTGCATCGAGGCGATTACGAAATTCCGGCGTAAACGTACGCTCTATAGCCGCTGTATCCTCGCCTTCTCGCCGATCCCTTCCAAATCCAATCGCGGCCTTTGACATTTCTGATGCACCAGCATTCGAAGTCATAATTAAAATTACATTCCGAAAATCTGTGGTTCTCCCATTGTGGTCAGTGAGCTTGCCGTGATCCATTACTTGCAACAAAATATTAAAAACATCGGGATGCGCTTTTTCAATTTCGTCCAATAATAAAACGCAGTGTGGGTTCTGGTCTACACCATCTGTTAACATGCCACCTTGGTCGAAGCCGACATAGCCAGGAGGCGCTCCAATCAATCTACTGATCGCATGTTTTTCCATGTACTCAGACATATCAAAACGGATTAATTCAACGCCTAAACTATCAGCCAATTGCTTCGCTACTTCAGTTTTACCTACGCCAGTGGGGCCGGTAAAAAGGTAGTTTCCTATTGGTTTCTCTGGTTCCCGCAACCCGGCCCGTGATAGTTTAATTGCTGATGCGACTGCCTCAATTGCGGGATCTTGGCCGAAAACAACTCGTTTTAGACCCGTCTCGAGGTCGCGCAGTACTTCAGCATCGTCTTTTGAAACTGATTTGGCGGGGATCCTCGCAATTTTTGCCACCACAGCTTCAATCTCTTTGACCCCTATAGTTTTGCGCCTCTTGTTTTCGTTTAACAGATGTTGCGCCGCGCCAGCTTCATCAATCACGTCGATGGCCTTATCCGGAAGTTTACGGTCATTAATATAGCGTGAAGAGAGTTCTACTGCGATTTTAATTGCGTCCGATGTGTACTTTATATCGTGGTGTTCCTCAAAGTATGGCTTAAGGCCTTTTAAAATTTTAATACTGTCCTCTACCGATGGCTCAACAATATCAATTTTTTGGAAACGTCTTGCTAAGGCACGATCTTTCTCAAAGTGTTGTCGAAACTCTTTGTAGGTAGTAGAGCCCATGCAACGTAGCTTGCCACCTTGCAGTGCGGGTTTTAATAAGTTGGATGCATCCATTGCACCCCCAGAAGTGGCTCCTGCTCCGATAACTGTGTGAATTTCGTCGATGAACAAAACAGCATCATCGTGGTCTTCCATTTCCGTCATTACGGCCTTTAAACGTTCTTCAAAGTCTCCACGATACCGAGTGCCAGCTAAGAGTGCCCCCATATCGAGAGAGTAAATAGTAGTTTTAAGTAGGATCGCAGGAGTTTTAGATTGTACTATCTTTCGAGCTAACCCCTCCGCAATCGCGGTTTTTCCTACACCAGGGTCACCAACCAAAAGGGGGTTATTTTTGCGCCTACGGCAAAGTATCTGGATGCAACGTTCAACTTCGTGGTCTCGTCCAATCAAGGGGTCAACATCTCCTTGAGCGGCCTTTGCGTTCAAATCTACACAATATTTTGCAAGAGCACTTTCTTTTTCGTCGGCTTCACCTGCTTCACCTGCTAACACCTCTTCGTCATCTTCAGCGCCAACGACTGGTCGACTCTCAATAAAATCTGGATCCTTTGCCACACCATGAGCAATAAAATTTACTGCATCATAACGGGTCATATCTTGTTCCTGAAGGAAGAACGCCGCATTACTTTCGCGTTCAGCAAATATGGCTACCAAAACATTAGCGCCTGTGACCTCTGTCCTTCCAGAGGACTGTACATGGATTGCTGCACGCTGCACCACTCGCTGGAATGCTGCCGTGGGTACGGCTTCTGAACCTTCTACATCAGTTGTTAAAGTAGTGAGCTCATCTTCAATAAAATCAACAAGTTGTTTCCGTAATATTTTCAGATCAACTGAACAGGCTCGCATCACCTTTGAGGCATCTGGCTCATCAAGTAGAGCTAGTAAGAGATGTTCTAACGTTGCCAACTCATGCTTACGGGCGTTTGCGGCTGCCAATGCTTCATGAATGGCATTTTCTAAAGTTGATGAAAATGATGGCACACGGCTCTCCTATAGTTTTGGATGATCACGAAGATCTTTGTTATACTAGACTTCGGTTTTCTTTTCCAACCTTCAAGGGGTAATATGCATTTTCTGTGCTAAAAAAAACATTTTTGGTATTTCTTGGCTTAAAACTAGCTAAAAATTATCCTTTTTGATCCGAATTTTGGCAAAAACTTTTTCTGGAACTTCGCCTAGCATCCCAATTGAAGCCTGAAATTTGGCGTCATCGGCCCTCAAAAAGGGATTAGTTCTCTTTTCTACCCCTAAGTTACTCGGTACTGTTGGTAACCCAGAAGCCCTATTTTTTTTAATCTCAGCTGCACGGGCTTCACACTCGGGGTTTGTTTCGCCAAGCGATTGGGCGAAAACCATATTGGTGGCTGTGTATTCGTGGCCTGAGTATACAGTCGTGTTATCTGGCAATGCACGAAGCCTCAAAAGACTTTGCCACATTTGCGTTGCAGAGCCCTCAAAAAGCCGACCACAACCCATTGCCATTAAGCTGTCAGCAGAAAAGACGGCATTAATTTCCCGCATATACAGGGCTATATGGCCAATAGTATGGCCCGATACGTCAATTACTTGGCTTTTAATTCCCAAAATATCAATATTTTCACCTGGTTCAACAGCGTAATCTAGTTTTGGCAATCTGTGCGCATCAGCTTTTGCTCCAATGACTCTGCAGGTTGCCCCATTTCGTTGCACGGCTAGCCAGTCCTGTAAGTCAGGTAGCCCATCAATGTGATCCTGATGGTGGTGCGTTAAGAAAATTTCAGTGACAGCAATGTCTAATTCAATAATTTTTTTTATGATAGGCTTTGCTTCGGGCACATCAATTATGGATGCGGTACCAGTATCGCAGTTATGGATTAAAAAAGCGTAGTTATCAGATAAGCACGGTATAGTATGAATTTTAATAGACATATTTGCCATCGTGGTTTCTTTTCTATTTATTAGTTTTGTTATTATTGTAATCCAAGAAAGCTTATCTGCAATGCATATTGATGTGCGCGACTTAAGGGAATTTTATTATGCTTCGGCACTTGGTCGGTCTGTTCAGCGTGCGTTGAGTGATCAAGTTGTTCGGTTATGGCCGAGTGCTAAAGGACAGACGGTTGTTGGCTACGGCTTTGCCGTGCCGATATTGAGGCCATTTCTTAAAGATGCGCGTCGTGTTGCGGCGTTGATGCCTGCCCGCCAGGGTGCAATGCACTGGCCCAGTGGTTCTCCCAATCAATCGGTACTTTGTGAAGAAACTCGATGGCCTGTAGAAACTGGATCCATCGACAAGTTACTTATTTTACATGGGTTAGACACGTCAGAGCATTCGGCTGCAGTGCTGGAGGAATGTTATCGAGTATTAGAACCAGCCGGCAGAGCAATCTTCATAGTGCCTAATCGTGCGAGTTTGTGGGCTCGGCGTGATGGGACACCGTTTTCTTTTGCCCGTCCCTACACAGCGGGTCAACTAGAATCCGGACTTAAATCGCACGGTTTTTTGCCAACGCACCATGTTACAGCGTTATACCAGCCACCTTGGGATAATCGCTTTTGGCGACGGGTGGCACAACCAATCGAGAACATTGGTCAATATATTCCGACCTGGTGGGGTGGGGGTGTATTAATTCTTGAGGTTAGCAAACAGGTTCCTCGGCCTCGTAGGCCTGGCTTGGGTCAAATTATTTCACGACCTTTGGGCATGCTGGAGGGTATAAAAGTGACCGAACCAATTTGACCCAAGCCTGGCAACCCAAATTCTGAAAGATTCGGGTATTTTGAAAGGACTTAGTTAGACACAAACCGTCGCACCTCGTTTGAGGCTCTTTTTTTCTTTGATTATGAAATGAAAATTGAGACTCATGGGCATTGCAGGACAGTAAACCCTCTGCTACACCCCAGCCGAAATTGATAGCGCGTCTTGGTGTTGCGCGTTTGAATTCCCAGACCGAACATTCCGTTCGGATTGGTACTTAAGTAGAGGGTTGCTCTTGTCTGAACCAGCGTCAATCTCTTCCGGAATTGCGAGCCGCTATGCAACAGCGGTGTTTGAGCTTGCGAAAGAAGAAAAGAAATTGAAGCAGTTAGAAAAAGATGTGGATGATCTTGACGAAGCTTTAACCTTGAGTTCGGACTTACGTTCATTGGTGACGTCGCCGCTTTACACCCGTGGTGAGGTTGGTCAGGCAATTGAAGTGGTAGCTCGGTCAATGAAGCTTCAGCCTACTATGGTAAATACTCTAGCTCTAATGGCAAAAAAACGCCGTTTGTTTGTAATGCCAAATTTGCTGGCTGCGTTAAGAAGTCGGATTTCCGAAGAAAAAGGTCAAGTAACTGCAGAGGTTATCTCTGCTAAAGCGTTGAGCAAGGTACAGGCTGCAACCTTGGCCAAGACCTTAAAGGCACAAATGAGTATGGATGTTGAATTAAAGGCGACTGTCGATGAAAGCCTTATTGGTGGTCTAGTAGTTAAGGTAGGCTCAAAAATGATCGATACATCGATTAGGGCCAAACTCAATGCACTTCAGAACAAAATGAAAGAGGTCGGATAAATGGCGATCGAAGCTGCAGAAATTTCTGCGATATTAAAAGAACAAATCAAAAATTTTGGCAAAGAAGCGGAGGTTTCTGAGGTAGGGCGAGTGCTTTCTGTTGGAGACGGGATCGCGCGAGTGTATGGGTTGGACAATGTCCAGGCTGGAGAAATGGTCGAGTTCCCTGGTGGTATTCAAGGAATGGCTTTGAACTTAGAGGCCGATAACGTTGGTGTTGTTATCTTTGGTACAGACCGTGACATTAAAGAAGGCGATATAGTCAAGAGGACTAACTCAATCGTTGACGTACCTGTCGGGCCAGAATTGTTAGGACGGGTTGTTGATGGCCTTGGGAACCCTTTAGACGGAAAAGGCCCAATTAAAACAAAGATGCGGAGCCAAGCTGACGTAAAAGCTCCAGGGATTATTCCTCGTAAATCAGTTCATGAACCGATGGCTACAGGTTTAAAATCAGTTGATGCGATGATCCCAATTGGCCGCGGCCAGCGAGAGTTGATTATTGGTGACCGCCAGACTGGGAAGACGGCTGTAGCTTTGGACACGATACTAAATCAGAAGTCGTACAATGACGCAGCAACCGACGATACTGGAAAATTATACTGCGTCTATGTGGCTATTGGACAAAAACGTTCTACAGTTGCTCAGCTTGTAAAAAAGCTGGAAGAATCTGGAGCGATTGATTATTCAATTATAGTAGCAGCGACAGCGTCGGATCCTGCACCAATGCAATTTTTGGCGCCCTATGCTGCAACTTCTATGGCCGAATATTTCAGAGATAATGGTAAGCATGCTTTGATCATTTATGATGATCTATCAAAACAAGCTGTTTCATATCGCCAGATGTCGTTACTTTTGCGTCGTCCGCCTGGTCGTGAGGCATATCCAGGTGATGTGTTTTATCTTCACTCCCGACTGTTGGAACGCTCTTCTAAATTGAACGAAGATAATGGGTCTGGTTCCTTGACTGCCCTGCCCATAATAGAAACCCAAGGTGGAGATGTGTCGGCGTTTATTCCTACTAACGTAATTTCTATAACTGATGGCCAAATCTTTTTAGAAACTGAATTGTTCTACCAAGGCATTCGTCCGGCAGTGAATACGGGTCTATCAGTCTCAAGAGTTGGATCGTCAGCTCAAACAAACTCTATGAAATCTGTGGCAGGTCCTGTTAAATTAGAATTAGCGCAATATCGTGAGATGGCTGCTTTTGCACAGTTTGGTTCAGACCTGGACGCAGCGACACAGCGCTTATTGGCGCGTGGTGCGCGGCTGACAGAGTTGATGAAACAACCGCAGTATTCTCCCATGTCGAATGCAGAAATTGTTTGTGTGATTTATGCTGGTACTAAAGGTTATTTAGATAAAATTGCCGTAGCAGATGTCAGTCGCTTTGAAGCTAGTTTGTTAGCTCACCTTCGCGGTAAGGCGAGCGATGTGTTGGCGATGATTACAAATGATGATCCAAAAATTAAGGGGGATGCTGAAGATAAAATCAAAGCGGCCCTCGATGATTTTGCTTCAGATTTTGCATAAGGACGCCGGCATATGCCTAATCTAAGTGATTTAAAAAGTAGGATCGCGTCGGTCAAGTCGACCCGTAAGATCACAAAAGCGATGCAAATGGTGGCCTCGGCTAAATTACGCCGTGCCCAAGATGCGGCGCAGGCTGGTCGGCCATATGCGGAAAGGTTTAATTCAGTTATGGCTGGTTTGGCCTCATCCGTTGGTACGTCGGAGGGCGGTCCTAGACTTTTAACTGGGACTGGCTCTGACCAAGTCCAATTATTGGTAGTCATGACGGCAGAACGGGGTTTGTGTGGTGGGTTTAACTCTAACATTGTAAAGTTGGCGCGTGTCGCTGCCACCAAACTGCTAACAGAAGGTAAAAAAGTGAAAATACTGACTGTCGGCAAAAAAGGTAGAGAATCCTTAAAACGTGAATTTGGTGATGCTTTGCTGGACCACGTAGATCTATCAGGCGTGAAGCGTGTTGGTTATGACCATGCCGAAAAGATCGCTAAAAATGTGCTTAGTAGATTTAATGATGACGAATTCGATGTCGCGAAGATATACTTTTCAGAGTTTGGTAGCATCATCAACCAAGTACCGACTGAGTTACAAGTTATTCCTGCAAAATTTGATAGTGCTGTGGATGTGGGTGAGGTCTATGATTACGAGCCTAGTGAAGAAGGCATTCTAGCTGACTTACTACCGCGTTCTGTTGCAACTCAAATTTTTACTGCCTTGCTAGAGAACGCAGCATCTGAACAAGGTGCTCGGATGTCTGCAATGGATAATGCGACACGAAACGCTGGTGAAATGATTGATAAACTAACTATACAATATAACAGATCCCGCCAGGCGAAGATCACGAATGAACTTATTGAAATTATTTCAGGCGCAGAAGCGCTCTAAAAATTTGGAGAGACAACATGGCGAATGCAAAAGGTAAAATCACACAAGTGATCGGCGCTGTTGTTGACGTTCAATTTGATGGTGATCTACCACAAATCTTGAACTCTTTAACTACCGAAAATAATGGTAAAAAGCTGGTATTGGAAGTTGCGCAACATCTGGGTGAAAGCACTGTTAGAACTATTGCAATGGACGCCACTGAAGGTCTAGTTCGAGGCCAGGCAGTAGCGGACACTGGGGGGCCAATAACAGTACCAGTTGGTAAGGCAACTTTAGGTCGTATTCTAAATGTGGTGGGTGAGCCGGTTGACGAAGGTAAGCCTCTGGGTAAAACCGAGCGTCGTGGTATCCATCAAGATGCCCCTGCGTTTTCTGAACAATCGACAGAATCAGAAATCTTAGTCACAGGTATTAAGGTCATAGATCTGCTCGCACCCTACACTAAAGGTGGTAAGATTGGACTATTTGGCGGCGCTGGAGTTGGTAAGACGGTTTTGATTATGGAATTGATTAACAACATTGCAAAAGTACACTCAGGCGTCTCTGTTTTTGCGGGTGTCGGTGAACGCACACGTGAGGGTAACGACCTTTACCATGAAATGATTGAAGGTGGCGTAATAGTTCCGGATGATTTGGAAAAATCTAAAATTTCCTTGGTGTACGGTCAAATGAATGAGCCTCCAGGTGCCCGTATGAGAATAGCGTTAACAGGTTTGACACTTGCCGAACAATTTCGCGACGATACAGGTTCTGACGTGTTGTTCTTTGTTGATAATATTTTTCGCTTTACACAAGCAGGTTCAGAAGTTTCGGCCCTCTTGGGCCGCATCCCTTCTGCTGTTGGATATCAGCCAACATTGGCTACTGACATGGGGACCATGCAAGAGCGAATTACATCGACGAAATCTGGATCTATTACATCTGTGCAAGCAGTTTATGTGCCGGCTGATGACTTGACTGACCCTGCACCAGCGACCTCATTTGCGCACCTCGATGCTACTACTGTATTGGATCGTTCTATATCTGAAAAAGGTATTTATCCTGCGGTCGATCCGCTTGGATCGACGTCAAGACTTCTTGATCCGCTGATCATTGGCGATGAACATTACAAGGTGGCAACTGACGTGCAACAAGTACTCCAGCGGTATAAATCATTGCAAGATATCATAGCAATTCTTGGTATGGATGAACTGTCTGAAGATGATAAAGTAGCTGTGGCACGGGCACGCAAGTTGGAACGCTTTTTATCGCAACCTTTCGACGTAGCCAAGGTGTTTACAGGTTCCGACGGAGTACAGGTGCCATTAGAAAAAACAATAGCGTCCTTTAAGGCCGTAGTTGCTGGTGAGTATGATCACCTACCAGAAGGCGCATTCTACATGGTTGGTGACATTGAAGACGTTATCGCGAAAGCAGAGCGTATGGAAGCGGAAGCAGCCTGATGGCAGATGAAATGAACTTTGACCTTGTAAGTCCAGAAAAGAGCATAGCTTCATTTATGGCGAAAGAGGTTCAACTTCCAGGTTCAGAGGGAGATATGACGGCTATGCCTAATCACGCTCCTATTCTGACTACACTTCGCCCCGGTATCCTGTCGGTTAGTGGGGTGGATGGGACAACGGAATATGTTGTCACGGGCGGTTTTGCAGAAGTTAAGCCTGATGGCGTAACAGTGCTCGCTGCTCGGGCGACTAATAAGTCAAGTTTCACACAGGAAGACATGGATAGTTTGGTTGGAGACGTTAAAGCGCTTCTAGACTTATCTGATGAAACCACAAAAGATTCAGTTAACAAAACATATGCTGACGCTTTAGCCTTGGCTGGAACTCTGGGTTTAAGTGTGGTCTAAATATCCAAACTAGCCTAAAACTGTAACCTTTTACTCGCAATCATAAATTCCTTCATAAATTGCCGAAAGTGTTTTCGTCGAAAAAAGAGATGAAACAGAAGTGCCGTTCCAAGTATTTAGTATCGCTTGTGCAAATATTGGGGCCGTTGGTACGATACGTATGTTGGGCGCATTTTTAACTGCATCTGTAGCTTCTATTGTGTCTGTTATTACCAAATTTTTCATAGACGATTTACTAATCCGTTCGACGGCAGGGCCTGACAATACCCCGTGGGTTATGTACGAGTGCACCTCTTTGGCCCCATTTTGCAGCAGTACATCTGCTGCTTTGCACAGTGTACCCGCTGTATCTATAATATCGTCAACTATCAAACAGGTCCGGCCTTCAACATTGCCAATAACCGTCATCTCCGCAATCTCACCAGGTTTCTCACGGCGTTTGTCGACTATTGATAACGGTGCCCCAACACGCTGTGCCAAGTCGCGAGCTCGGGCTACACCTCCTATGTCGGGTGACACTACTGTGAGATTGTCTATCTGATCTTTAAAATTATGTTTGACGTCGAGGGCATACACGGGTGATGCATATAGATTATCTACAGGAATATCGAAAAAACCCTGGATCTGGGTTGCGTGTAGATCAAGGGTAAGGATCCTCTCGATCCCTGCTTTTTCAAGCATATTTGCAACTAGTTTTGCAGTAATTGGCGTTCGTGCCTTGCTGCGGCGGTCTTGCCGCGCATAACCAAAATACGGGATCACAGCCGTAATTCGGCTAGCAGAAGATCGCTTTAGAGCGTCCGCAATAACTAAGAGTTCCATTAAGGCGTCATTGGCTGGACGAGAAGTTGGTTGGATTATGAACATGTCTTCCCCACGTACATTTTCATAAACCTCAACAAATATTTCACCATCGTTAAACTGTTCTACTCGTGCATCTACCAATTCTAGGTTTACACCACGATGCAGCGACATACGCCTTGCCACTGATCTTGCTAATGTAAGATTGGAATTGCCCGAGATAAGTTTAGGTTCGTCGACAGCAGCCATAAGAGCATCCCTCAGTATGAAAGCTTTGGCATGAGTCGGCCAAAGTTGGTAAACTTTAGCACGACCTTACCACTCGGCACAGGTCTGTTCGGTAAAAAACGAAAATCATAGCCTATATTTATTATTTTTTTTGCAATAATTGGTCTTTTAAAATACCTTACTAAAACTTTTACCGAAGCCCGTACACGTAAGCATAATTCAGGTGTGAACTATTGGTCTGTGAGTTTGATTTTAACGGATGGTATTTAACTGTTCAGAATATCCAAGAATTTATTTATATCTTGGTCTGATATAGACCAATCTGTCACTAATCGTGCTGCCAGCATCTCACTTTTGTGTCCAGTTGTATAATCTCCAGCCAGAACATAATATTGTGCTCCTGCTGCATGTAAGCGTTGGTGGCTTTCTCGTGTCCAACGGGCGAAGATCATATTGGCCGCTGGTTCAAAGTCGAGCTGGACCTCTGAGTTTTTCTTCAATCCTTTTACTAATTTAGCACAAGAATGATTGGCTTTTTGGGCAAGGTTCAACCACAGATCATCCTCTAAATATGACTGCATTTGTGCTGCTAAGTATCGATGTTTTGAGAAAAGATGAGCGCCTCGTTTGCGTCGAAGTTCAAATTCCCACGCATATTTTGGATCAAAAAAAATGACTGCTTCTACTGCCATCAATCCATTCTTTGTACCGCCAAAAGTTACTGCGTCGACACCAGACTTCCATGTCATCTCAGCTGCTGAACATCCTAGAGTTTGCAGTGCATTAGCAAAACGGGCTCCATCCATGTGCAAAGGTACTTCAAATTCTTTGGCCACAGCAGCAATACTTTGGATTTCTTCAAGGCTATAAACAGTCCCTCGTTCCGTGATTTGAGTCAGGGAGATTGGCCCGCGTTGTGGCCCGTGAGGACCACGATTTTCTTCCTCTAAAATTGTATTGCGTAAGTTTTTTGCTTCCACCTTTGCATCTGCGCCGGATACTAAAGTCAGTTTAGCGCCTCCAGAGTAAAACTCAGGTGCGTTGCACTCATCTTTATGGATATGCGCCAACGGATGACAAAAAATTGTTTCCCATGGCTGTGTCAGCGTTGCCAGAGTTATGGAGTTTGCTGCTGTTCCAAGCGAAGTTAAAAATACTGCCGCGTTGGGTGCGTCAAATAGGTTTCGAATATCCTGTAGGGTCTGCGTTGTAAGATCATCTTTGCCATATGGTAGCGCGTAGCCAGTATTTGCGTTAACTAAAGCGTCCATTACTTTGGGGTGAACTGGCCCAGAGTTGTCAGATGCAAAATTCATCTTTTATCTTTCAACAATATGGTCTTCCCACTCATCTTCAGGCACCTCAAACTCTGGTATGCTCCAGCCTTGAACAGAGATACCAGCGGCGTGTACCGATTGTTCTGTACCAGTTAGCAATGGATGCCAATCTGGCAGTTTTTTCCCCTCATGCAGTAACTTGTATGCACATGTATTAGGCAACCAATAAGCATGTTTTGCGATTGTTTCCGAGGTCATACGGATGCATTCTGGCACGAATTGATGCCTAATGTCATACTGCGCGCAGCGACAACTTTCATTATCCAAAAGACGGCACGCAATTCGTGTGAGTGCCACATGTCCAGTATCTGGGTCTTCCAACTTATTTAAACAGCAGCGACCGCAACCGTCACACAGCGCCTCCCACTCATCGTCAGTCATTTTATTAAGAGGAACGCTTTCCCAGAAAGTTGGGCGGAGTTTCTTTTGAGAAGTAGTTTCCGTCATAGCTCTTCCAAAATTTTGCGCGCACTCAAACAGTCTGACCCCATTTGAGTTATCAGGCTATCAATTCCGTCGAAGTTTTCCTCATCTCTGAGGTATTCTATGAGGCCCACTGAGACCGTCTCGCCGTAGAGGTCCCCGTCGAAGTCAAATATAAAAGTTTCAAAGTTTGGTTTATTTTGCCCAAACATAGGTCGAACACCAATTGAAGCAACACCTTTGTAGTGGCCAGCGTGTGGACCGGTTAGAATATCTGTGATGACGGCATAAACTCCAAAAGCTGGGGCCTGCAAGCCGTCTATAGCTATATTTATGGTAGGATAGCCCAACGTACGGCCGCGTTTCTCACCATGCTCTACTGTGCCTTCAATTCTATGCCAATGTCCAAGCATGGCCGCTGCTTTTTTGGGGTTTGCTTCGGCTAGCGCTTTTCGGATATTTGTTGAACTTATTACATGCTCTCCATGATTTTTTAACTCAGCAATAGTAATTCCAAAGCCGAGTTGTTCGGCGTGTTTACTTAGGCTTAGTGCGTTTCCTTGCCTTCCCTTACCAAAGCAAAAGTCGGACCCAACAACGACATGTGAAAGGCCAAAAGCATCAGTCAAAATTTTCTGAGAAAAGTCCCAATCACTAAGTTCACAAAGCTGTTGATCAAACGGGATCTCTAATATTAAATCAACACCGAGCTTTTCTAGTCGATGAAAGCGGGCACTAGCATTTAGTAATCTAAAAGGTGGTAAGTCTTTACCATGCTTTTTTGAAAAAAAAGTTCTAGGATGAGGCTCAAAAGTTAAAATGCCTAATGGTGTATTATTTTTTTTAGCTTGTTTTCGAGCAACATCAATAATGGCTTGATGGCCAAGGTGAACGCCATCAAAATTGCCAATAGCTACGGCCGCACCACGTGCATCTTTAGGGATATTGTGCGTTTGAAATTGCCTCATGAAATTCCCCTACCTCGATGAATTGTTTAGGGCAAGGATTGTACCGTAAAAGTTAGGTTTTATATTACTTTTTAGTCAAATTTCCGTGACGGCGCTAGGACTGTTGCCTCACCCACTAACACTTTCTTTTGATCAACTAAACAGCATGTACTTAACTTTACTTGACGGCGACTGAGATTTATCTCCACCACTTCAACACGGGCTGTAACTTGGTCACCTGGTCTTACGGGGCCCAAAAACTTAAGTGTTTGCCCAAGGTAGACGGTTCCATGGCCTGGTAGTTGCTCGCCAATCACCGCTGAAATCAAACCTGCAGTGAGCATACCGTGGGCAATTCGGCCTCCAAAAATTGTTTCATTAGCATAATCTTCATTGAGATGTACCGGATTGTGATCGGTAGACACTTCAGCAAACATCTCTATGTCGCGATCTGTAACAGTTTTCTTTAAATGGCGGCTCATTCCAACTTCAATGTCTTCGATACAGATGGTGCCGCGAAGCATATTGCCTAACATTTTGTACCTCAGGGTAATAACCGCAACACAAGGCAGCTACACACGCAACTTTATTACCTTAAGCCTGCAAACATCAAGTGTCGTCAACGTAATTTTCCTATTGAATACGTAGGGTCAGCCACATTATCCTTTAAAAAGGTCGCCAAAGCCTGAGGATTTGGCTGTTTTAGGGTTTGAGTTGGGCTTGCGGCTAGGCCACCTGTGATAAAAAGCGAATCAAAGCTTTCCGCCGTAGCACCCAAAATATCGGTTAAAACTCCATCCCCAACACACAATATCCGGTCATTTGAGACTATTTTTTCTAGACCGTCCAACAGATTGCGGGCTAAGGCGTAAATTGGTGAATGGGGTTTGCCAAAATAAATGCTTTTGCCTCCCATCTCCGTGTAAAGTTTGGCTACAGCACCAGCACACCACTCTCGGCTCTCGCCTCGGTCAACTACAATATCTGGGTTAGCGCAGAGAAGCTTCAAACCTTTTGCCTTAGCTATTAATAACTGTGGTTTAATTTCGTTTAAATCTGCCAGAGGATTGAAGGGTCCACAACATATAATTCCTTCTGCTTGCTCAATATTGACCTGGGTTATTTTAGGTGAATTCAGGTAGATATCTGGTGGGTTAAAAAAGGATTGGTCATGTGGTTGTCCCAAGAAATACACTTTACGACCCACAACGCCACTGTACATCGCTGCTCTGGCGCTATCGCCAGATGTTGCAATTCTGTCGTAGAAACTTTCTGATATGCCAATCTGCAGCAACTGTTCTTGTACATCGGTATGTGGTCGTGGTGAGTTAGTTACTAAAATTATTGAGCCACCTTTTTGTCTAAAGGTCTGCATTGCGGCTAAGGCCTCATCGAAGGGCGTTATTCCATCATGTACACAGCCCCATAGATCACAAAATAAGGCATCATAACGCTCAGATATGTCTGCAAGTGAATTAATGATCTGTGTCACGCGTTGTCCTTTGTGAAAGCGTTATAATTTGAGATTAGGGATTATTTGTTTTTTTCGGCTCATAACACCGGCAAGTTTAACCGTATCGCCAGTCACTGAAACTCCGAAAGACTTTTCAGCTACGGATTTACAGATGGCATTTGGAATAAGCATGGTCGCCTCTGAATTCAGGATGTCTACAACAAACAAGAGTACCTGATCTACACCATCTTTCTTTGCAACTTCAGGCATGCTCGCCATAAGCCCTACTTTGCGATCCATAACTGTTTTGGGGGATGTGGTCTCTAACACTGAGATTCTAAATTTATTATTGGCGACTGTGTATTCCTTGCTATCCATTCTTAACAAATCTTCGTCTGAAAATGAGGTCAAATCTGATTTGGCAGCGAACATTTGAGCTGCATATGTAGGGATTGAGATATCTAATTCTTTACCTAAGTTTTCTGCTAAAATACGATCTTGTCCAGTTGTTGTTGGGCTGCGAAATTCCAGCGTATCTGAAAGGATACACGACAGCATAATTCCCTTAATTCTATTGGGCAGTTTTTTTGTATTTTCACCCATTAAGTCATGCATGATAGTTGCTGTACAAGCTAGAGGTCTTATCGTAATTTCGATCGGTCCTCGGGTTTCCAAACCGCCCACCAGCTTGTGGTGATCAATCAGGGCTTGAATATCGGCATTGTTTATATTGTCCGGCAACTCGGCAGGATTATTAGTATCAACTATAATTACAGGCTCGCCGTCATCTACATCTATAATTATTTCAGGGGTTTCTATGCCCCAGTGACTTAGAACAAAGTTTGCTTCCGTATTGGGTGTGCCAAGTAGAACAGCTTTTGCGGGTTGGCCTTTAACCTCATTGAGATACCAAGCCCAAATGATGGCGCTTCCAGCAGTATCAGTGTCTGGGGCTTTGTGGCCAAATACTTTAATCATAGAGTAAACCTTTGATAGAAATAAATTTAGGCTCTTATATGCAGCAAAATAACTAATGTCACCCAGACAAAATTGGACGTTTGCACTTATTTGTGGCAACCAAGACCCATGCGAGAAAGTGATTTGTACGAACCTATTAAGCGCCATTTCCAAAATTTAGGATATGTGGTGAAGGGTGAGGTTGGGGCCGCCGATGTAATGGCTGTTCGCGGTAATGAGCCGGCTATAATTATCGAGTTGAAGTTGGGTTTTTCCTTGACACTGTTCCATCAAGCAACTGAACGCCTTCGGATAAGTGATCACGTATATGTAGCGGTTGTTAGGCCCGAAGGGAAGTTTGGGTATAAGCGCCTTAAATTAAATCAAAATCTATGTCGCCGATTGGGTTTAGGGCTTTTGACCCTTCGAGTTCGTGATCAATTTGTAGAATTGCATTGCATGCCTGAGCAATACAACCCTCGAAAATCAGCAAAAAAATCTAAGCAAATTATGAAATTGTTTGAACGCTTAGATGGTGACCCAAACTCAGGCGGTGCGACCCGGCACGGCCTAGTAACTGGATACCGGCAAGACGCCCTGAAGTGTGCAACTTTCTTAGCTATTTCAGGTGCTAGTAGAGGGGCAGTTGTTGCAAAAGAAACTGGGGTAGAGTCCGCAACTTCGCTGATGCGAAATAATGTGTACGGGTGGTTTGATAAGGTTGAGCAAGGTGTTTACGCGCTTAACTCGACTGGAAAGAAAGGTCTAACCGACTGGGCTGACGTAATAAATTGAAGATATTTCAAAGTTTATTAAAAATTTAATTTTTTTTATGGACAGCCGTTGACACTGGCAGGTGTGTTACCTATCTACCATTCGTTGGCACTCGGCCTTGTTGAGTGCCAAATTAAGATTAACTTTGAGCCAGCTAGGAGCTACAAAGATGGCATTTACCCCTCTGCATGACCGCGTTCTTGTTGAACGTGTTGAAGGCGACGAAAAAACTGCGGGTGGTCTAATCATCCCAGACAGCGCAAAAGAAAAGCCAGCTGAAGGCATGATTGTCTCTGTTGGAGCAGGTTTGCGTGACGATGGTGGCGAACGGATTGCCATGGACGTCAAAAAAGGTGACAAAATCCTGTTTGGAAAATGGTCCGGAACGGAAGTCACTGTCGATGGCAAAGAGCTATTGATCATGAAGGAAAACGATATCCTAGGTGTAATTTCTTAAAACCTAAGGCATTCACTTGAAACTGAAATTTTTTTTATAGACGAGGATCTGCACAATGGCTGCAAAAGACGTCAAATTTGGCACAGATGCACGAAACCGTATGCTTAACGGTGTGAACATTCTGGCTGACGCCGTAAAAGTAACCCTAGGCCCAAAAGGTAGGAACGTTGTTCTGGACAAATCCTTTGGCGCCCCACGCATCACGAAAGATGGTGTGACTGTCGCTAAAGAGATCGAGCTTGAAGATAAGTTCGAAAACATGGGCGCACAAATGGTTAAGGAAGTAGCATCGCGTACTAATGATGAAGCAGGCGATGGCACAACAACTGCAACAATTCTGGCCCAAGCTATCGTAAAAGAAGGCATGAAGTCGGTCGCTGCTGGCATGAACCCAATGGACTTGAAGCGCGGCATAGACAAAGCAACATCCGCGGTAGTAGCGTCAATCAAATCAGCGTCTCGGCCTGTAAGCGATAGTGCTGAAGTTGCGCAAGTTGGTACAATTTCTGCAAACGGCGAAGCTGAAATCGGTCAGCAAATTGCTGACGCAATGCAGCGAGTTGGTAACGAAGGTGTAATAACTGTTGAGGAAAATAAGGGTCTGGAAACAGAAACTGTTGTCGTCGAAGGAATGCAGTTTGACCGCGGTTATTTGTCTCCATATTTTGTAACCAATCCTGAAAAAATGACATCGGAGTTAGAAGATACAATTATCTTGTTGCACGAAAAGAAATTGTCATCTCTTCAACCGATGGTACCGTTGCTAGAGCAGGTAATCCAGTCTGGGAAGCCTTTACTGATTGTTGCGGAAGATATTGAAGGTGAGGCCCTTGCAACTCTTGTCGTTAACAAGTTGCGTGGCGGTTTAAAAATTGCTGCGGTAAAAGCTCCAGGATTTGGTGATCGTCGTAAAGCCATGTTGCAAGATCTTGCAATTCTGACTGGTGGACAAGTGATTTCGGAAGATCTCGGAATGAAGCTTGAATCTGTTACGATGGATATGCTCGGATCGGCAAAACGTGTTTCAATTACAAAAGATGAAACAACCATTGTTGAAGGGCTGGGCGAAAAAGCTGAAATTGAAGCTCGGGTTGCACAAATCCGTGGCCAGATTGAGGAAACAACGTCTGATTACGATCGAGAAAAACTCCAAGAACGTGTTGCCAAATTGGCGGGTGGAGTGGCTGTTATCCGCGTAGGTGGTATGACAGAGGTTGAAGTTAAAGAGCGTAAAGATCGTGTCGATGATGCTTTAAACGCGACCCGAGCGGCCGTGCAAGAAGGTGTGGTAGTTGGCGGTGGTGTAGCTCTCATCCAAGGCTGTAAGGTTCTTGCAGACTTAGAAGGAGTAAATCCAGACGAAACGGCAGGTATCAAGATCATCGCTCGTGCACTTGAGGCTCCTCTGCGCCAAATCGCAGAAAATGCTGGTGTTGATGGAGCGGTTGTCGCTGGTAAGGTTCGCGAGAGTAAAAAAGCGTCATTTGGCTTCAATGCTCAAACCGAAGAGTACGGTGATTTGTTTGCTTTTGGTGTGATTGATCCAGCTAAAGTTGTGCGGACGGCGTTGGAGGATGCATCTTCAATAGCTGGACTGTTAATTACAACTGAAGCGATGATTGCTGATAAACCAGAAAAAGCTGGTGCGTCTGCAGGTGGTGGAATGCCTGATATGGGTGGCATGGGTGGCATGGGCGGAATGATGTAATTTCGTCAACCAGATATCCACTTAAGATTAGGGCCCACGTTACAACGTGGGCCTTTTTTTAATTCTTTTCTCTTTGTTCTAAATTAAAGAGTTGTTAATACATAAACACACTATGCGATTAACTATTTTAACATTAATAGCACTTGTAGCGTTCGCTGCTAATTCTTTTATCAGTCGGTGGGCATTGCTAGATGCCAGCACTGGCCCCATTTCTTTTTCCTTATTACGACTTTGTTCTGGTGCCGTACTGCTCTGGGTCCTGGTTGCCAACCGCGCAAATGTTTGGCGGCCTGTTTTTAAACCAATATCTGCAATTGCGTTATTTGTTTATGCCACTAGTTTTTCTGTGGCTTATGTGTCTTTAGATGCCGGCTTAGGAGCTTTAGTGCTATTTGGTGGAGTTCAGCTAACTATGTTTCTTCTCGCTCTTTTGTGGCGTGAAGAAATAGATTTATTTCGTATTCTGGGTGCGATGATTTCATTCTTGGGGCTCTGTCTTTTACTACTTCCTAATGGGACACTGGATTTGAATTTTTATTCATTGATCTTAATGCTACTCGCAGCCATTGGATGGGGCCTTTATACGTTTATTGGGCATAGTTCTTCTGATCCGTTATTGGAGACTGCACAGAACTTTGTTTGGGCTACTCCCTTGGCAGTTTTAATGTATGTTATTATGCCAGATGAACTGGACGCAAAGGGAGCAATTTTGGCCATATTTTCAGGAGCCGTCACCTCGGGTATCGGGTATGCGGTTTGGTACGCGGTTCTACCACGCTTCCAATCAACTACTGCTGCAATTTTACAGTTATCTGTGCCGCTTATTGCGGCTTTACTAGGTTACTTATTCTTAGCAGAGGTACTAACTTGGCGGCTGGGTTTTGCCGCGGGTTTGGTTTTCTTGGGAACTATCGTTGCGTTGCGTCAGCGTCGCCGATGACCTTTCAATTACTCAAATAGCTAATATAATGAAGACATGCTGCGGGCGTTATTGATAATATGGGCTATATCGTGTTCTAGCCAAGCCTTTTCTAAAGACTGTGTTATTTTATTGCATGGGTTGGCTCGTACTGAGTCATCCTTTTTAATTATGCAGCGTAGTTTAAAGGCGCAGAGTTATCACGTGGTGAATCCTCGCTATCCGTCACGATTTAAATCGATTGAAGAACTGGCCCGCGATACCATACCACAGGCGATAAACTCCTGTGGGGATCGGCGAGTACACTTTGTTACCCACTCACTTGGAGGCATTATGGTTAGGGCCTACTTAGCTTCTAACAAACTTAAAAATTTAGGTCATGTTGTTATGCTTGGCCCACCAAATAAAGGCTCAGAAATTGTTGATGCTACGCGTGAGTTCTTAGGATTTAACTGGATTAACGGCCCCGCTGGACGGGAACTGAGCACTGATAGGGTTGGTATGCCAAACCAGTTACCACCTGTGTCCTTTTCGGTAGGAGTAGTGGCTGGCAGTTTGAGCTTTAATCCAATTTACTCAAACGTAATTAATGGTCCTGATGATGGTAAAGTTTCTGTTTTTAGCACACGGGTGGAAGGCATGCGCGACCATCTTACACTTCCCGTTACCCATACATTTATGATGAATAACCCTTTAGTCATTGCGCAGGTGAAAAACTATCTTGAGTTAGGACGCTTTGACCACTCTCTAACATTTGCCAACGCTAGTTGGTTGGCTTTGTCAAAGGTCCTTGGTCGTTATGAACGAAGACGTTAGTTTCGTTTATTGACGTGACCCATTTTTCGTCCAGGTTTTATTTCTTCTTTTCCATAAATATGCAGTGCCGCCGAAGATTTAGATAACTCTGGTATGTGATTTATGTCTTCCCCGATCAAGTTCTCCATCGTTATGTCAGTGTGTCGGGATCCATCCCCTAATGGCCAGCCGGCAATTGCTCTGATATGCTGTTCAAATTGACAAATATCACAGCCGTTTTGGGTCCAATGGCCTGAATTATGGACTCGGGGTGCAATTTCATTGACCACCAAGCCATTTGGCGTAACGAATAACTCTACACCCATTACCCCAACATACTGAAGTGCGTTTAAGATTTTTCCCGCTAGTAGCACTGCATCCACACGCTGTGGGGTACTTAGGGAGGAGGGTACCTTAGTCGTATGCAATATTCCGTCATGGTGAACATTCTCGCCAGGATCATAGCAAGACACTTCTCCGTCAACACCACGGGCAGCTATTACAGAAACTTCTTGGTTAAAGTCTATAAAACCTTCAAGTATAGAGGCAGACCCTTGCATTGTATCCCACGCAGTATGGATCTGTGTTGGTTTTGTGATCTTCACTTGACCTTTTCCGTCGTATCCCATTCTCCGGGTTTTTAAAATGGATGGAGTGCCAATTGAAGCTATGGCTGCCACGGCCTCTTTATCATTCTCTACATTTGCAAAAGGGGCTGTCTGCAGTCCTAGGCTATTTAAAAAGTTTTTTTCTGCCAAACGATCCTGTGAAATAGCAAGGGTCCCGCGGCCTGGATAGATCGTACTCATATTTTCTAAAATATCCAAAGCAGATGTAGGAATATTTTCAAATTCATAAGTGATGACATCTACGGCCTGCCCAAAGGCCTGTAACGCTTCCACATCGTCGTATGAGGCAGTTGTTACATGTTGTGACACTCGCCCGGCAGGTGAATTTATGTTTGGCTCAAATATATGTGTGTTCATTCCCAGTCTGCTTGCTGCAAGTGAGAGCATACGTCCTAATTGGCCCCCACCTAAGATGCCAATTGTTGATCCGATTGGTAACTGGTTATCCATCAGTAGGTTCGTGAGGGATGGACTCCGATAGTGCCAATCTCCACGCCTTTAATCGTTCGGCAATTGTATCATCTTGAGTTCCAAGAATACTTGCGGCCATCAGGCCAGCATTTGCTGCGCCCGTAGTTCCGATAGCCATGGTAGCTACTGGGTAGCCTTTAGGCATTTGAAGTATTGAATATAGGCTGTCTACGCCGGCTAAGGCCTTGGTTTGTATTGGCACTCCGACCACAGGAATGTGCGTTTTGGACGCAATCATACCAGGCAAATGCGCTGCGCCTCCAGCGCCTGCAATGATTACTTTGAGCCCTCGCTCGGCAGCTGTTTTCCCAAACTCCCAGAGCCTGTCAGGTGTGCGGTGGGCGGACACAATTTTACGTTCAAACTGTATCTCAAGTTCGTCCAGAATATTTGCAGCATGTCTCATTGTTGGCCAATCTGATTGGCTGCCCATGATTATTGCAATATCAACCATATCCATACCTCATATGCCACATTCGCAGAGATCGGAACCTATCGAATTGCATAAGGTTAGGCAATAATATCTGGGGTAAGTTCATCTTCTAATCTACTTATGTGGTCTTTAATGTGCAGTTTTTTCTTTTTTAGCCGCTTCACTGCTAAGTGATCGATAGATTTTTCAGCTAGGACTGCGATAGCTAAATCTAAATCGCGATGTTCCTGACGCAAAACTTCAAGTTCTATTCCCAACACTTCGTTGTGGTTCATTTCACTTGGCGGTTTCATGCTCTACCTTTTATATCTGAGATTTTATTGTAGCCTTTTTTTACTAATTTGAGAAGCTTTCACTTAGGTCTATAAAAATAAAAAATTAATAACAGAATTACTAATCGTTTTGTTGGTTTTTACATAAGATGGGTGGTTGCATGTCGACTTTTAACGCGCTCTACCATAGTAAGGCTGAAGAATGTGGCACTGAATGAGGTTTAACTAATGAAAGACCAGTTTGGCGTATTGGAAGATCGGATTGTTTATCTGAAACCTATAGATAAGGAGGATCTGCCCGACGAAGTTATTGATCAAACCGGAGACATAGAACAGCTTTGGTCTGTTCATAATTCTGAAGGAGAGCAGTTAGCTCTCATTGGAGATTTAGAGCAAGCTTACGACTTGGCTCGGGAATTCAGTTATTCTCCGATGACGCTCCATTAGTGGCTCGCGATTTTGGCTCGTGTTCGACTATGCTCCTATCAGTCCCATACTTTCGAGCTTTAGCAAAACTTGGTGCGCGCAATTATCGACTTCAACATTTTCTGTTTCCAAACGCAAATCAGGGTCCAAAGGTACGTCATATGGATCTGAAATTCCAGTAAACTCTTTAATTTTTCCTGCCCTTGCAAGTTTATAGAGTCCCTTGCGATCTCGACGTTCGCACTCCTCTATAGAAGTAGCAATGTGGACCTCTACAAATGCACCAAAGGCCTCGATGTCCTCACGGACGGCGTTGCGTGTGTTTGAGTAGGGAGCGATGGGCGCGCATATGGCAATGCCGCCATTTTTTGTGATTTCAGAGGCTACATATCCAATGCGTCGGATATTTAAATCCCGGTGTTCCTTTGAAAATCCCAGTTCAGAAGATAAATTCTTTCGGACTATATCGCCATCTAAAAGAGTGACAGGGCGGCCACCCATTTCCATCAACTTAATCATTAAGGAGTTGGCAATTGTGGATTTTCCAGAGCCTGAAAAACCCGTAAAAAAGACTGTGAAGCCTTGCCTCGCCCGTGGTGGTCTTGATTTGCGCAATTCTGAAACAACATGGGGAAAGCTGAACCAATCAGGGATATCTAGACCCTCATTGAGCCGGCGGCGCAGTTCTGTACCTGAAATATTCAAAACAGTTGAGCCGTCGGCAACTTCATCAATTGCTTCGTATTGTGCCCGCTCCTGCACATAGACCATATGTTTGAAGTCAACCATTTTAATTCCAATTTCGTCTTCATATAGCCGAAATAAATCTTGAGCATCGTAGGGTCCGTAAAAATCATTGCCCGAAGAATTCTTACCTGGACCAGCGTGATCACGTCCAACAATGAAATGGGTGCAGCCGTGGTTGGCGCGTATCAAACCGTGCCAGACAGCCTCACGTGGCCCGGCCATGCGCATAGCCAGATTAAGTAGTGAAAGTGATGTAGTGGAGGAAGGGTATTGGTCTAACACGGCCTCGTAGCAACGGACTCTTGTGAAGTGGTCAATATCACCTGGTTTAGTTAACCCAACAACTGGGTGAATTAATAAGTTGGCCTGCGCCTCCCTTGCGGCCCGGAACGTAAGCTCCTGATGAGCACGGTGCAATGGATTACGGGTTTGAAATGCGACTATCCGATGCCAACCCATTTTACTAAAATAACTACGTAGCTCATTTGGTGTATTACGCCGCTCACGGAAATCGTAGTGAGTTGGTTTTTGGATTCCTGTAACCGGTCCGCCCAAGTAAATTGAACCAGCCTGATTATGTAAATAATTTACGCTGGGATGGGCTAAATCATCGGCGCCAAAAACTTTCTTTGCCTCATTAGCTTTGTCTGGTGCCCAGATATCAGTAACTTTTATGGTTGCAAGGATTACGCCCTCTTGATCACGCAGCGCTACATCTTCACCACGATCTAAATTTTCTGCAAATTCTGCTGTGACGTCCAGGTTAATTGGAATTGGCCACAGGCTACCATCGGCGAGCCGCATATTTTCTACAACATTGTCGTAATCTGCCTCGTTTAAAAATCCATTGAGAGGAGAGAAGCCCCCATTCAGGAGTAATTCGAGATCGCAGATTTGCCGAGGTGTAAGGTCCCAGGAAGTTAGTTGAGTAGCTTCCACCCTGCTTTTCTGTGCTTCTTCATAACCTAAATATAATTCTTTGATGGGTGTTAAATTATTTTGCACCATTTTGCCTCGTTTTTACTAAATAGTTTGAATTGATGGTTCAACTTGTTAATGGCCTAGTGTCTCTTATATTCAACGTAACACTGATAACATATTTTGCTCTATTTTTTATGATTTAACAAAAAGTAACAAAACCTTATTGGGCAGTTTTATTTAAAGAATGATTATCATTGTTTTTGTTCAGCTAGCCAGCGTTCTGCTTCAAGTGCTGCCATGCATCCCATACCGGCGCTGGTAACTGCTTGGCGGTATTTGTGATCTGTTAGGTCTCCAGAAGCAAATACGCCTGGAATAGAGGTTTCGGTACTATCGGGCTTTGTTACAACGTAGCCACCCATATGGGTTTCAAGAGTGTCTATAACTAACTCATTGGCAGGCGAATGTCCGATTGCTATAAATACACCTTTACATGGTATATTTGTGATCTCACCGGTTTTGGTGTGTTTAACTTTTACTCCCTCCACCCCGAGAGGTGCCTCTGAACCATAAACCTCCTCAATTTCGTGAAACCACATTGGTTGAATTTTTTCGTTTTTCATTAAACGATTAATCAAGATTTGTTCCGCGCGCAGTTCGTTTCGGCGATGAATCAAGGTTACTTTTGAGGCAAAGTTAGTAAGAAATAAGGCCTCTTCGACGGCGGTATTACCTCCGCCAACTACTACAATCTCTTGGCCTCTATAAAAAAATCCATCACACGTGGCGCAGGCGGACACACCAAATCCTTTAAATTTTTCTTCACTGGGCAATCCAAGCCATTGTGCTCGCGCGCCAGTAGCCAAGATTACGGCATCACTTGTATAGACTGTACCACTATCTCCTTTTGCCCGAAAGGGACGTTCAGAGAGGTCAAGACTGATAATAATGTCTCCAATAATTTCTGTGCCCATATCTTTAGCATGGGCTTCCATCCGTATCATAAGGTCTGGTCCTTGGACTTCACTATCGCCAGGCCAGTTTTCAACTTCAGTAGTTGTTGTGAGCTGCCCACCTGGCTCAATCCCTTGTACTAAAATAGGTTCCAACATAGCACGGCTAGCATAAACACCTGCTGTGTAACCTGCAGGCCCAGAGCCAATTATTAAGACTTTGGTGTGGCGACTATTTGACATGAGATTTCCTAAAAATTCAGTTATGAATTTCATATATACAGGGATTTGGTTTGGCAAAAGCCTAAACCGCGTAACAACCTGTTGAACTGAAATTATGAATTATTATTGCGTAATATTGAAATATTATTGCGTATAGCTAGTTGTTTTGGTACGTTTCGTAATTATAACGTAGGAATATAAATTTCATGCACCGTTTAGATGACATTGATCGTATGATATTAGCTGAATTACAGGCAGATGGACGAATGACTAATGTTGAGTTGGCGAAGCGTGTTGGTATATCTGCGCCTCCATGTTTACGACGGGTCCGAACTTTAGAAGAAACGGGTTATATTGGTGGTTATTATGCAAATATTAATGCACGTCAGTTGGGCTTTGAGGTACAAGTATTTGCTATGGTTGGCTTGCAAAGCCAAGCAGAGGTGGATCTATCTGCTTTCGAAACGCGTTGTCTTGACTGGCCCTTTGTGAGGGAATGCCACATGCTTAACGGGGAAGTTGATTTTATCCTAAAGTGTGTGGCCCCAGATCTATCGACTTTTCAAACGTTCCTAACTGAAGAGCTGACTTCGGCAGAAAACGTAGCTTCAGTAAAAACATCTTTAGTCATTCGTGGCGCCAAAGCCCAGCCTGGTGTCCCATTTGAGGTTTTAGAGGATCGATTGTCTAAACTTGCATGAAACTACTGTTGAAGGCTTATGCAATTTATTAGCCTTCCATAATCGGGCTCTTTTAGGTGTGTGGAACGACGGTAGGAATAAAATTTCGTTGGGTTAGAATATGTGCAATGTCCAGTCCACGCAAATTTCTTAATATTTTCCTTCCGCAAGATTGATAGCCCGTAACCAGGCAAATCAAATTGATGTCTGCCATCTCTGTTTTGAGCAAAAAAGTGAATGGCATTGGGATCGTTGGCACAAACGTCATCTAAAAAGCTGGGGCCAACTTCGTAAGCCTTTTGGCTGATACAGGGACCGATAATCGCACAAATTTCTGAACGATCTGCGCCCAGGGTTTCCATAGCTGCAATAGTATTTTGCAGTACTCCCAATTTTGTGCCCTTCCAACCGGCGTGAGCGGCGCCAATTACTTTTGCTTTTTCGTCATACATCAAAACTGGCTGACAATCAGCAGTTAGAATACTCAGAGTTAGGCCGGGAGTTGCGGTAACCATTGCGTCGGCTTTTTGGTTCTTGGACATTGGTGCGTGCAGAACAACTACATCAGAAGAGTGAATTTGGTTTAAAGATTGTAATTGTGTTTCGGTATGCCCAAAGTATCTGGCAGTGGCTTCTCGGTTAGCTTTTACGTTGTTGGGATTATCTCTTGACCCTTGGCCACAGTTTAGGCCGCTGTAAATTCCTGTTGAGAAGCCTCTATCGCGTGTAAAAAAGCCATGCTTGGTGTTAGCTAAAAGTTCTGATTGCAATGGAGCTAATGTCATTTAGCTAGTCCGGACATCAGTGATCAACCCCAGGTGGTAATAAATTAGGAGTGGGAGCTATACCCATTACCTTAAATAAATTTCCCATTTCATCAGGGTGTGTCAGGCGGCGGTGTGCCGTGATATGACTTTCTAGATTTCCCCCTGTTAATTTCTCTGCCAAACTTTTAGCCCTTTGTGTAATGCCGAGCCGCTCTAAAAAAACACCCTGGGGTGTCAGACGTGATGGGCTAGCTGGCTTTGCCGCTTCAAATATTGATTCAAAATCAACGTGGGCAGTTATGTCTGATGTCCCTGGGTAGGTAAGTGGATTGACCATTTTATGGTTTGTAATAGCCTGAAATGTATCGCCGCTAGATCTCCAGTCTCCATAGTCAAAAATTAAAGCGGCACCTCCATTTGTAGAAGTACGGATAGAAATTTGTTCGATAATGGATGGTAAAGCTGGGCAATATTCAACAATATCATCAACTTTTGTATCTTTGAGACGTTGATTAAGAAAGTCGAATAGCTGTGGTGCCGCGCGGCCAAAAGTAAGTTTGTCTGGGCCCTCACCAATTAAACGTTCTTCCCATGCAGTGGCAGCTCGGTGAAATTGGCGTATCGGAAGCGCATCGAAAAACTCATTTGCAATCAAATAAATTGGTGCATTGGGCAAACTTAAAAGGTCAGAATGATGCGTGACGCTCTTGATTGCGTTGTTTTGCAATTTACGCATTTTTGACGAAATTTCTACAAAATGGATGGGAAGTCGATCGAAACCTGGAATGGCCGAGGATGCCCTTCTGAGGTCCTTCATCAAGGTACCCTTTCCAGGCCCTAATTCTACCAAAATTGCGTCCTTGGGGCTACCTTGGGCTTGCCAGGATGTTCCCAGTGATAATGCTATCATTTCGCCGAACATTTGACTGATTTCAGGGGCTGTTATGAAATCTCCCGCTGCTCCAAAAACGTTTTGTGTCGTATAATAGCCATATTTCGGATGCATAAGGCATTCGGTCATATAATCTGCAACATTCATTGGACCATTTGTGGCGATCCGTGCCCGTAAAATGTTACCTAATGGTGTCATTTAATTTGGGCTCGATAGACTAACCATACCCCAGCCAAAACCATGGGTAACGATAAAATTTGGCCCATTGTTAAACCCCATTCTCCAAGTTGAATTGCAAACCCAATCGGATTGTTCAAGCTTTGAAAATGCGCATCAGGTTGCCTAACTAGTTCAACCAAAAATCGTGTTAAACCATAGCACATAGCGAATATCCCTGTCAGAAAGCCAGTTTTTCGCAAGGCTTTGGTTTTAAAAACAAGGTATAGTAAAACACAACCTAATATGAGGCCCTCGCCAAGGGCCTCGTATAATTGTGAGGGGTGTCGCGCGCAAAAACCTGAGATTTCTTCGGCACAGGTTTGCGCGCCGATTCCAGGAAAAATAACCCCCCAAGGTAAATCAGTCTCTCTACCCCAAAGTTCCGCATTTATAAAATTGGCTAAACGGCCAAACAATAGGCCAGCAGGTGCAGAGACCGCAATCAAGTCGGCCATCTGTGGAATTGAAATCTGGTATTTTCGGCAAAATATTAGGCCAGCCACAATTACGCCAAGGAAACCGCCGTGAAACGACATGCCACCATCAAAAACACGTAATGCAGCAACTGGGTCAGCTAGATATATTTGTGGTTTGTAAAATAATACATAGCCCATACGTCCGCCAACGATTATTCCAACTACCATCCATGTCATAAGATCATCTAAATTTTTTTCAGTAACAGCTGGCGTATTTTGCGGCCAAAGAAACGAACGACGAACGATTTGGCGCATTAACCAAAACGCAAATATGATACCAAATACGTAAGCTAAAGCATACCAGTGTATTGCTAAATCAAAGCCACCCAGACTAAAAGACTGGCCGTTCCAGCTAAATGCCCACTCAGGTATGGGCAAAGAAAAAAGAACTGGTGAAATGTTAGGAAATGGAATCAACAAAATCATGCCCTTATTTTTCCAGTGCTGCTTGTTAAGTCAAGCTTGAGGTTTTTTATTAAAGGGCCCATATTGTATTCAAGGCGTAAAATCGCTGTTTAGGAGGCAAATTATGCAGACCAAAAATAAATTCATGGACGATATTGGCCAAATGATGACTAATGCAATGGGCGTGGCTCAGGGTGCGAAGGATGAAGCTGAAACAGCAATGAAAGGCTTGGTAGACCGCTGGTTAGCGGACCGAAACTTTGTCACACGTGAAGAATTTGAGGCAGTACGAGGAATGGCCCAAAAAGCAAGGGAACAAAATGATGCCCTTGCGGCTAGGTTGGATGCTTTAGAGGCCATTAAGGTCAAAAAGAAGAAGTAATTCTTTAATTTACTCCAATACTTTTTAACTTTGTTAGATTTGCCCGTTAATTTTTCGTTTTATTCACAGAAAATCGACTTATCCACAGAAAATTTGCTGGACACAACTCTCTGTTGGGTACACCATACTTAGTAACAACAAAACCTAACAACACAAAATATTGTAACCAATTCTAGTTTTGTTGAAATTTGTTGTGGAAAATATATCCTCAAAGGGGACTGGTATGGCATTCTCTGAAACGTTTTTTGATTTAGAAGATCTGCATCCAATCGACATTGTGCAGGACATGGCTGCGACCCAAGAATGGGAATTTGACCGCATTGGTGAGGATCAGATTTCCATGGCTGTTGAGGGCCAATGGCGAACATACTCTGTAACTTTAGCTTGGTCTGACGTGGACGAAACTCTACGTTTAATTTGTTCCTTTGATATGGAGCCTCCAGTCCACCGAATGAGTGAACTTTTTACAGCATTAAATGAAGTGAATGATAATTGTTGGGCTGGTAATTTTACCTACTGGGCTGATCAAAAATCAATGGTTTTTCGATATGGTTTAATTTTGACAGGGGGCCAAATTCCTAGTTTGGATCAAATTGATACAATGATATCGACCGCCGTTTTATCTTCGGAGCGTTACTACCCCGTCTTCCAAGTCGTTACCTGGGGTGAACAAGATTTGAAACCTGCAATGCAAGTCGCCATTGCAGAAGCCTATGGCTCCGCTTAACTGCCGTCCAGTATAGAACTTAGTAGGTCGAGAGATGATTTCCAAAGATATTAATGAGCGTGGTCTGGTTATATTAGGGTGTGGAAAAATGGGTTCTGCCTTATTGGCTGGCTGGTTGAGCCAGGGGCTAGCTCCGCAAGGTGTATGGATATTAGATCCTAAGCCTAGTGATTGGTTAATATCTCAGGGTGTCCATTTGAATAAGAAATTACCTGAGAACCCAGCTGTTGTAATGGTTGCGGTTAAACCACAGTTGATGGGAGAGGCTTTGCCCCGATTGCAAAGCTTTGGATCAGGAACGACGCTGTTCATTTCTGTGGCTGCAGGCGTTACAATTTCTTCGTTTGAGCAAGCCTTAGGCGCTTCTACTCCGATAGTACGCACAATGCCCAATACACCTGCATCTGTGGGTCAAGGTATAACTGCGTTGATTGGAAATGGTAGCGCAACAAAAGACGATATGGCTGAAGCTGAACTGCTGATGGCGGCGGTTGGGCAAACCATAACATTAGAAAATGAAGCTCAGATGGATGCTGTGACTGGCGTTTCGGGGTCTGGTCCCGCATACCTGTTTCATATGATCGAAACATTGGCGTTTGCTGGTGAGAAGCAGGGTCTGCCGCTGGATATAGCGACGAAACTTGCAAGAGCTACAGTTGCAGGTGCCGGTGCTCTGGCAGTCCAATCAAATGAAACTGCAGCTCAATTGCGCATAAATGTGACAAGTCCAAACGGGACAACTCAAGCAGCTTTGGAGGTTTTAATGAATGAAAAAACTGGTCTTCAGCCCCTGATTACGCAAACTGTTGCAGCTGCTACTTTACGCTCAAAAGAGCTTTCCAATGGCTGAAATTTCTTTTGATGAATTCATGGCAGTAGATATTCGCACGGGCATTGTGACCCGAGCAGAACCTTTTCCTGAGGCCCGAAAGCCAGCAATTAAACTCTGGATAGATTTTGGCGGTGAGTTGGGAGAAAAAAAGTCATCGGCTCAGCTGACTGCGCATTACACTCCTGAAATACTGATAGGCAAAACTATTATGGCTGTAGTCAATTTTCCACCCCGGCAAATTGGTAAAGTAAAGTCAGAGGTATTAGTTCTGGGTGTTCCAGACATGAATGGAGAAGTAGTCTTGATTAGTCCCGACATTGAAGTGCCAGCTGGTGGACGACTTTTCTGATGCGAGTTTTGATCAGTAGCAAATTACCGCCAGAGGTTTTACAAGCATCTCAAGAACGATTTGATGTCTCCATTCGGGATAGAAAACTTCCAATGGATGCGGCAGAAGCCCGTTCGGCACTGCTTGATTACGATGCAATAGTTCCAACCCTTGGGGATAATTTTTCGCAGAGAGTGTTTGACGATTTACCTCATCCTAGGTGTAAAATTTTGGCTAATTTTGGTGTGGGTTATAATCACATCAACGTCGATGCGGCAAAACTAGCTGGGATTGTGGTAACTAATACGCCAGGTGCTGTAACTGATGCCACTGCCGATATTGCGTTAACTCTAATGTTGATGACATGCCGTAGAGCAGGTGAGGGTGAACGACTTTTACGTGCGAACAATTGGAGTGGATGGCATCCAACCCAGCTCTTAGGTATGCACATGACTGGAAAAACTTTAGGCATTATTGGTATGGGGCGTATCGGACAAGCTATTGCAAAGAGGTGTCGATCAGGATTTGGGATGCGGGTTGTGTTTTATAATCGTTCGGCCAAATCGCTTGAGGGGTACGAACAATTAAAGACAATAAAAGCTGTGATGGAAGCATGTGATATAGTCGTAATAGCACTTCCTGGCGGCGCAGAAACTTATCATATTATTAACTCAGAGGCACTTAGCGCCCTGCGTTCCCACGCCATTTTAGTAAACATTGCGCGTGGTGATATAATCGACGAAGGGGCTTTGATTAAAGCCCTCTCACTTGGTCAAATTGCTGGAGCAGGACTAGATGTTTATGAAAATGAACCAAAGGTTCCAGAGGCTTTGAAAGATATGCAGAATGTCACGCTTTTGCCGCACCTTGGAACTGCCGCACATGAGGTTCGTGTTGATATGGGCTTAATGGCTGTTAGTAATTTGATAGCCTTTTTTGATCGTAAGGCTCCGCCAAATCAAGTTTAAAAGTGAGGCTAAGGGTGCAAAAAAGAGATCTGTTTTTGGACAAAAACTCTGTTCGGATTCTTAAATCTAATGATGCAGCTTTAGTTGAGACATTAGGCCTGATCAAATCTTCTTTTGCATTTATGGCTGGGAGGATTGATCCGCCCAGTTCAGTTGAAAGCCTTTCACTGCAAAAATTAAATAGAATGGCGCAGCTAGGTTGGGTTGTAGTAATTGGAAAACCGGTCATGGCCTGCGTGGTCGCCACCCCACGGCCACAGTCACTCTACCTTGGTAAAATTTCTGTAGACCCTAGCGTGCGTGGTCGGGGTGTTGCGCGGGCTTTGGTCGAGGCGTGTGAACCCCTGGCTGTAAAGCTTGGAGTGAATTATCTGGAGCTACAAGTTCGGATTGAGCTTTTAGAAAATCAAAGAGCTTTTGCAAGGATGGGCTTTGTTAAAATTTCTGATGACTGTCACAGCGGCTATGATCGGGTGACAGAGATTACGATGCAAAAACCCTTTAACTAAGGATTGCCGTCTTTTATTGCGTTAATTTATATGGTCATGCAAAAAACAGATTCTAATTGACTAATCTCACATTTTTAGTGTGAATTTTGATACCACCTATCGCAGATCAGCAGGGAAGGGCCCTCAATGTCCACGTTAGATTACCTCGAAAAGCTTTTGTCGTTTGATACAACTAGTGCGCACTCCAATTCTGAACTTATAACTTGGGTACAGTCCGAGTTGTTAGCTATGGGCGCGATAGTGAAAATAATTCCCAATGAGGATGGAAGCAAAGCCAACTTATTTGCTACCCTTGGTCCAAAAGACATTGGTGGGGTGATGCTGTCAGGCCATACAGATGTAGTACCAGTAACGGGGCAGGACTGGACCGTGCCAGCTTTTTCTATGACCAGAAGAGATGGCAAGGTTTTCGGACGTGGAACTACTGATATGAAAGGTTTCATAGCGTCTATGATGACTGCTGCCAGAGAAGCTTCTGTTCAAAATCTAAAAACTCCACTGCATTTAGCGTTATCATACGATGAAGAAGTGGGATGCATTGGCGTCCGTTCTATGATTGATATGCTGAACAATGCCCCTATCCGCCCTCAGATGTGCATAGTTGGTGAGCCTACTGGGTTGTTGGTTGCAACGGGCCACAAGGGTAAAATAGCGGCTCGAGCAAAATGCATTGGCTGTGCAGGTCACTCTGCGTTAGCCCCGTTTGCAGTAAATGCACTGTATTTGGCTAACGACTTCATTACAAAATTGCGAAAAGTGCAAGAAACTTTGCGATTGGGGGCAACGCAAGATCATGATTATGATGTGCCATATACAACCTTGCATGTGGGTCGAATTAAAGGTGGAGGTGCGCTGAACATAGTACCACACTTGTGTGAGCTGGATTTTGAGATCAGAAATTTGGCACAGGATGATGCCGCTGAAATTCTTAATAATTTGACTCAAGCTGCCAAATCTATAGCGCTTGAAGCACAAAATATAGCTTCAGAAGCCAACATTGAGATTGAGGTTTTTAATACCTATCCTGGTCTTGATACTGCGAGCAATGAGCCTGTGGTTGGGTTTGTTAAATCTCTGACGGGAGCCAACAGTACAATTAAGGTCGCCTATGGTACTGAAGGTGGCTTGTTTGATCAGCGTCTGGGAGTGCCGACTGTGGTTTGTGGGCCTGGTGACATGGCGCAAGGTCACAAACCGGATGAGTTCATAACCGAAACCCAACTTTCTGCATGTGATGCCATGCTAGACAATTTAATACAGCGTCTCATAATTGGACTTTAAGCCAAACTGTTTTGTACCCTACTATTCAAATATTGGGCAAAATCGTAATTTGGGCGCTCGAGATGGGACAAATGACCGGGTTTTGCCATTGCGGAACAAAGACCACGGTAAACTTTTTCTGTGCACCCTCTATCCTCAATGTTCACTTCGTCGAGTAGACTTTTGAGTTTTGCAAAATGTGCCTGGGCGTCTGGATCGTTCACATAGTCTGGGCTCATTCCGCCTCCAAAAGCGATTTGTACTTGCCCAACGCCTTTGGGGTGCAGGCTGAGATACCAAAAGTAACCAGGAGTAAGAGTAATTAAAAGACTTGGGTAAATCGCCAAGAGATAGGTCATGCGTCTACGCTCTCCCTTTAGCTTGGTATTTTGGGGGTGTGCTAAGGCAATCTCTAGTGTGTCGTCTTTGAGGATTGTATGGTAGTTGAAAGACGGAAGACCAGGTGGACAAATCATTTCGTCTAGCTTGGAAAGGCCACCAATTGTTCCTGCATGGCAAACGGGCAGATGGTAACTTTCCATAAAATTCTCAGCTAAAATTTTCCAATTTGTATTCCACACATGTGTCTCAAAAAAGGTTTCGGTGTAGTTCTCCATACCAAAATCTTCGACCAAATCGTATACTTCTTTAAGTTCATCTGTCACTGGCTTAGCTTCTGGGTTTAACGAAACAAACACCCAGCCCAGCCATTCTTGGCAAGCCACGCTGGGCAGTGCTACATCGCCTTTGCAAAAGGCAGTATTTTGGTTCATTGCGGGAGCCCCCCGCAGAGTACCATCCAAATTATAGGTCCAAGCGTGATAGGGACATACAATGGAGCGGACATTGCCGCGTCCTTCTAATAGTGTAGACATTCTATGTCTGCACACATTCGACATTGCACGCAATGTACCAAGCGTATCGCGTAATACCAATATGGGTTGATCAGCCAAGTCGAGTGTTAGGTAGTCGCCGGGTTTGTTTAGGGCGTCAATTCTACCGACACAAAACCAATCACGCGCAAAAATTTGTGATAGTTCAGCATTTAGAAAACTGGGATCAGTATAAACAGAGGGGGACATGGCGCGGGCCTGTTCAAACGGCACGGAAGTATTTTTCTTTAAGTCATCTATCGCACTCATGACATGCTCCATAATTTTCTTAAATATGCCAAAGTTTCATAGTGTTGACAATTCTGTGCTACAAATCGTTTTAAGGTCTTTAGTAAATCAAACAGTTAAAGTTATCCTCCCTATCCCTGATTGTCGCATAAAAGCCCGATGAAGTTACCAAAAGTTCATATATTTCGGAAATTATAAAGAAGAAAATATGACGATAACTCTGCATTGACCCCCGATGATGGATCGCTAAACAAGGTAGCTAAAGACTTTGTAGGAGATTTTAATGCAGTGGGATGAGTTTTCAGAATGGGGAGCAAAGATTTCACAGTGGGCCGCGGATTACCATACTACGCTCCGCGAGAGGCCGGTTAGGGCGCAAACGGAACCGGGGGACGTGGCGGCTTTGATTGCCCCGAGCGCGCCCGAAGGACCACATGCCATGTCTGAGATTATGGAAGACTTTGAACGGGTCGTTATGCCCGGGATCACTCACTGGCAACACCCACGGTTTTTTGCCTATTTTCCTGCTAATGCGGCACCGCCATCAATGTTGGCCGAGATGTTAGTGTCGACCATTGCTGCGCAATGTATGCTTTGGCAAACATCACCAGCAGCGACGGAAATGGAAACTGTCATGCTTGACTGGCTTCGCCAGGCGATTGGTCTACCAAACAATTTTTCTGGTGTAATCCAAGACTCTGCCTCCTCAGCTACATTGGTGGCAGTCCTGACTATGCGGGAGCGGGCACTAAATTGGAGTGGTAATCAATCCGGCCTGTCGGGCGCAGCGCGGTTACGGATTTATTGCTCAGAGGAGGTTCACACTTCGGTAGATCGAGCCATTTGGGTTGCGGGTATCGGACAAGACAACTTAGTACGCATTCCTATTTCAGGAAAGCTTCGCAGTATGAATCCTCAACTGCTAAAAGAAGCTATTCAAAGTGATATTGCAGCGGGCTATTGTCCTGCGGGTATTATTGCCTGTACTGGTGGGACCGGAACGGGAGCATGTGATGATCTTTCAGAAGTTTTAAAAATTTCTAAAGAATTTGATCTTTACAGCCACGTAGATGCTGCCTGGGCTGGGGCGGGTATGATTTGCCCAGAGTTTCGTGAACTCTGGAGTGGTGTTGAGGCAGCGGATTCGGTTGTATTTAATCCACATAAATGGCTGGGCGCTCAATTTGACTGTTCGGCACATTTCTTAGCAGATCCTACGAGTTTAGTTAAAACTCTGGCTATTCAGCCTGAGTATCTTAAAACTCATGGTCGTGACGGGCTAATCAATTACTCCGAATGGTCTGTGCCTCTGGGGAGAAGATTTCGGGCTCTTAAACTTTGGTTTCTGCTGCGGTCTTATGGGCTGGAAGCGCTTCGGCTCAGATTGCGTAATCACGTTTCTTGGGCTGAGGATTTAGCTAAAAGACTAGAAGACAACCCTCAATTTGAGATAGTGACAGCGCCAATTCTATCGTTGTTTACATTTAGGCTCACCGGGTTTGATGATGCCGCGCAAATCGACTTTGTGAACCGTATAAATGATGATGGCCAGATCTACATCACACAAACCAAAGTGGATGGAAAAATCGCGATTAGGTTCCAAATTGGTCAGTTTGATGTGACTGAGGCAGACATCCAATTCGCTTATACGGTAATGTGTAAGATGGTGAATTAATTTTTGATAGTTGCAAGAAATAGTCGCAATTAATAACAAAATGTGGCATTGCCCCAGGTAAACAGGATGGAGATCGAGACTATGGCGCAACTCATTACAATTTTGAACGGTCCAAATTTAAACCTCCTGGGTCAGCGTCAACAGGAAATTTATGGCGATGAAAGCTTAGATAGCGTGTCAAAATCTTGTGAAGAAATTGCTATTTCTTTGGGTCTAAAGTCAGAGATGATGCAAACAAACCATGAAGGTGCATTGATCGATATGGTTCAAGCAGCGCGCCAAACATCAGCTGGGATCATTATTAACCCGGGCGCACTAACCCACACATCCGTGGCACTGTTGGATGCACTGCACACTTTTGAGGGACCAGTATTGGAGGTGCACATTTCAAATATTCACAAACGTGAAAGCTTCAGACATTACTCCTATGTCTCTCTGCGTGCTGATGGTGTTATTGCCGGGTTTGGCGTGCAAGGCTACGTCTTGGCGATGCGGCGTATGGGCGAACTTTTAGTTTAGAAATTAATTAAGCTGATTATGTTTATAATTATAGTGGGATTTTTGTTTTTAACTTTAATTGTGTATTCCTCATATGAATTTGGTCGCCTGCATCCTTCAAACGATCTAGCCCCCCCAGTAAAATATCTGTTGCTAAGTTAGCATACTCAATACGGTTCATACTACGACCGGGTTGGTACCAGAGGTAAAACCAGTTCAACATTCCGAACAACGACATAGTTATTGGGCGTTGGTGTTGCGGCATATCTTGTAAGTAATCTGGAGCAATGCTCTCAATCGTGTCAGCAAAAACTTTAACGATGGCGCGTTGCGTCTCCGCAAGTTCGTGTTGTTGTTCTAGAGATAAGGCCGTTGTGCTCTGTAATTGCAACCGATGTTCGGCATCCGCGCCACGATACGCGGTGAGCAACTCAGCTACGAGGTGGCGAAGGTGGATTTTTGGATCCTTGTCGTGATTTGAAATAGCGGCCACGCACTCGTGTATTGCGTTCAAATGACTTTGTAAGATGTCGAATAAAAGTTGTTCTTTGCTTTCATAGTAATGATATATCAATGATTTAGATATTCCACAGGCGCCCGCAACTTGACTGACGGATGCCCGATCATATCCTTGATCAGCAAAATATTGGGCTGACTTTTTCAAGATGGAAGTGCGTTTTGCGTCATAGTCTTTTGCTATTGTACGGGCCATATCTTAGCCATTCTGCCTGTTATCAATTACTCTTACAGCTTTGCCTTGTGACCGTGGGACCGTATTTTTTTTACCGGCTTTAACTTCTGCCGTGACCCCGATATTTGCCTTAATTAATTTAGCTAATTCATCAGAGGCATTCTGAGAGCCTTCCACATGTACAATCATATGATCCATTGGGCCCTTTTTGATCAACTCAATTTGAAAATGTGCAGCAAGTTCTGTGACCTGAAGAAGTTGTTCCTCGACTTGAGTTGGAAAAATATTAACGCCACGTAAAATGATCATGTCATCACTGCGTCCCGTTACTTTTTGCATCCGCCGCATGGTGCGAGCGGTTCCAGGTAGCAATCGGGTTAAATCTCGTGTGCGGTATCGGACGATAGGGAATGCTTCTTTACTTAGGGAGGTGAAAACTAATTCCCCCAACTCTCCATCTGGTAGAACTTCGCCAGTCTGTGGATCAATGATCTCGGGAAAAAAATGATCCTCCCAAATGTGCAAACCATCTTTGCTTTCCACACATTCACATGAGACCCCGGGACCAAGAACTTCGGACAGTCCGTAGATATCCACCGCGTGCATATCAAAAGATTGCTCTACTTCAATGCGCATCGAATTGGTCCAAGGCTCAGCGCCAAAAATACCAACTTTCAGTGGTGACCGCCTGGGATCTAAACCCTGCTTTTTGTATTCATCAAGAATTGACAACATATATGACGGGGTTACGGTAATTCCAGTAGCTTGAAAATCTTCTATCAAACGTACTTGGCGTTCTGTCATGCCACCAGAAATTGGCACAACTGTGAGGCCCATTTTTTCTGCGCCACCATGCACGCCTAACCCACCGGTAAACAATCCGTAACCATATGCATTGTGTAGTAAATCGCCACGTCTCAAGCCGGCAGCTCGCAAAGAGCGTGCCATTACAATATCCCACATCGCTAGATCAGCCTGAGTGTAACCTACCACTGTAGGTTGACCAGTTGTACCTGAGGATGCGTGAATTCTGTTGATCTGTGAACGCGGCACCGCAAACATCCCAAAAGGGTAATTTTCCCGAAGATCTGACTTTTTAGTGAAGGGGAAGCGTGAAAGATCTGCGAGGGATTTTAAATCATCTGGATGCACTCCTGCGGAGTCAAAGCTAGCTTTGTAGTGCGCCACATTTTTATATGCGTGGTTTAAGGACCATCGCATCCGTTGCAATTGTAGGGCTTCAATCTCATCACGACTAGCATTTTCAATAGCTTCAAGGTCACCGAGCTTTGGAGATAGATTTTCCATATCAACCTCAAACTTGCTCAAGCATCATCGCGATGCCCTGACCAACACCGATGCACATTGTACAAAGGGCAAGCTTGTGCCCATGTGCTTTGATTTCATGGGCTGCAGTTAAAGCTAAGCGTGCGCCAGACATGCCAAGCGGGTGACCCAGCGCTATTGCACCGCCATTTGGGTTCACGTGCTCTGCGTCATCGGCGAGGCCAAGCTGACGCATAACCGCCAAAGCCTGAGCGGCGAAGGCTTCATTTAGTTCAATTACGCCTATATCTGAAATCTGCAATCCTAATCTCGTCAACAGCTTTTGTGTTGCGGGAGCGGGGCCGATTCCCATGATGCGTGGCTCAACTCCCACCACCGCTGTACCGGCAATCCGAGCCAACGGCTTAAGCTCATATTTGGATAAAGCTGCCTCCGATGCTATAATCACGGCCGCCGCACCGTCATTGACGCCAGAGGAATTTCCAGCCGTAACTGAACCATTTTTACGGAAAGGTGTGGCAAGGTTAGCCAGCTTATCCAGAGGAGTTGCACGGGGATGTTCGTCGGTATCAAATACAACTGGATCACTTTTGCGCTGCGGTAAACTGATGGGGGTGATTTCACGGGCAAATCGCCCTGATCTAATGGCCGCCGCGGCGCGCAATTGGCTTCGGTAGGCATATGCGTCTTGATCAGCCCTACTGATACTAAAATCTTTGGCGATATTCTCTGCTGTCTCTGGCATACTATCAATCCCAAAGCGAGCTTGCATATCTTCGTTCACGAACCGCCAGCCCATCGTAGTATCAAAGATTTCTGATTTACGAGAGTATGCACTATCCGCCTTCGGCATCACGAATGGCGCCCGTGTCATGCTTTCCACGCCACCTGCCAAAATTACATCTGCTTCATTTAATTTTATGGCACGCGCCGCCATGGCTACCGCATCTAAGCCAGATCCACAAAGGCGATTAATGGTGACCCCTGCCACGCTATCTGGCAATCCAGCCAGAAGAGCCGCCATGCGAGCCACGTTGCGGTTGTCCTCCCCAGCTTGATTGGCGCAACCCATAATCACATCATCGATGGCTGCAGGGTCAAGGCTGGGAGCATCTGCCAAGGTAGATTTTATTACATGCGCCAGGAGATCATCAGGTCTGGTTTGGGCTAGTGCTCCGCCAAATCTGCCAATGGGGCTCCTTCGTCCTTCACAAAGATAAGCTTCGGTCATGTTTGTAAATCCTCAAAATTTTGGCCTTTAATAGTGCGAGATTGTCCACGAAATTGGGCGATGACATCACCTGATGCATTCAAAACTTCAATGTCATATATGCCGCTTCGCCCGGCACGGTGAATTTCACGAGCCTGCGCTGTTAATTGATCTCCAGCCTTGCCGGATGCTAGAAAATTAATGCTACAGCTTTGTGCAACTACGCTCTGGTTGTAGCTGTTGCACGCATGCGCAAAAGCTGTGTCTGCTAGGGTGAATATCAGGCCCCCGTGACAAATCCCATGACCGTTGAGCTTATCGGCTGTAACTGGCATGGTTACAGTTGCCTGCCCGGGGGCAACAGCCGTCAGTACTATACCCAGAGCACGGCTGGCGGCATCATTGGCATCCAGAGCGGCTGACGACTTTTCTGCGGTTTCTTGTTGTGTCATTGGCATCTTATTTTCCCATGTATTTCGCAGGTCGTTTGTCGAGAAAAGCTGTCACGCCCTCGCGGTAGTCTGCAGATTGTCCGCAAGCACGTTGTATTTCTGCCTCAAGCGCCATGTGCGTCTCTAGGTCCTCCAGACCAACTTGATGGATTACGGCTTTGGTTTGTGCCAACCCAATGGTTGCTCCTTGCGCTAATTCTTTGGCCATGGCTCGCGCTGCGGGCATCAGGTTTTCTGCGGGAAAACATTCCCAGACTAAGCCCCAGTCTTTTGCAGTCGCTGCTGAGATGGGCGTGGCGGTCATTGCCCAGGCCTTAGCGCGTAGAGGTCCCAAAATTTGGGTTAGGTGGTAGGTTCCACCGGCATCTGGTATCAAACCTACCTTAGCGAAGCTCTGTATAAATTTTGCATTATCTGAGGCTAAAATAATATCACAGCTAAAAACAATATTTGCTCCCGCACCCGCTGCGATACCATTGACCGCGCAAATTACTGGTTTGGCAAGGTTGCGTAGCTTTTGGACCAAAGGATTATAGAGTGTGTTCAGGGTTTCACCCAAATCAGGAGGTCCATCCATCTTACGTGGATCGCGGCCATTTAAATCTTGGCCTGCACAAAATCCGCGTCCTGCCCCGGTTAAAACAACTGCGCGGATTTTTGGGTCGGCTGCCTGATCAAGGGACTCCTGGATCGCTAAATGCATCTCGTCATTGAATGCATTTAATTGTTCAGGCCGGTTGAGTGTGATCTCCATCCAACTGTCATGATCAGTGGTAAAAATGGTGTTGGACAAGACGGTCTCCTTACTTGATTATACAAATAACTTGCATAAACCGACCGACTGGTCAATTAATAATCCAATTTTTTGGGAGTTAAGTTTTATGTTGGGTCAGCAAAATTTTTCTAGCTTCGTCATGGGTGATTGGCTAGGTTCAACCCAGCCTAACCGCGCGGTATGCTCAGCGATCACGGGTCAAACACTTGGATCGGTTGGGGGAGCTTTGGACGTTGCTGGTATGCGCGCCTACGCGAAAACTTATGGCGGCCCTGGACTGCGTGCTTTGAACTTTCATGATCGTGCCCGGATGCTTAAGTCCTTGGCCCTTTACCTCAAGCAACACCGTAAGGCTCTATATACGATGTCGTTTGAAACAGGGGCAACTTTAGCTGACAGCAAGATCGACATAGATGGAGGGATTTCTACACTCCTGGTCTATGCCTCGAAGGGCCGACGAGAAATGCCAGAGGGAATTATTTTACCAGATGGCGATCTCGAAGTGCTTAGCCAAGACAACAGTTTTTTGGGCCAGCATGTCTACACGCCTTTGCAGGGAGTGGCAGTACAAATCAATGCGTTTAATTTTCCTGTTTGGGGTATGCTAGAAAAACTTGCAGCTAGTTTGCTAGCCGGTGTGCCAAGCTTGATAAAGCCGGCCACTAGCAGTGGATATTTAGCGCAAGCTGTAGTGCGTTTGATGCTTGATAGCGGGCTTTTGCCTCGTGGAGCCATCCAGTTGATAATGGGAAGTACTGGGGACCTTCTTGAAATATTGGATTGCCAAGATTTGGTAAGCTTCACGGGTAGTGCCTCCACTGCATTGGCACTGCGCAGTACGCCTAATATTTTGAAAAATGGCGTGCGCTTTACTGCGGAACAGGACAGTCTAAATGGCTCAATCCTGGGTCCCGATGTGAGCCCTGATAGTGTTGAGTTTGAACTGTTTATAACTGAAGTACATCGAGAAATGACCACAAAAGCTGGGCAAAAATGTACTGCGATCCGCCGCATCATGGTGCCAGAGACAAATCTTGAGGCGGTTCAAGCCGCTTTGAGTTCACGTTTGGCTGCCACGAAGATAGGCCATCCTGCCCTTGTCGATACGCAAATGGGCGCTCTTGTCTCCTTAGATCAACGTGCAGATGTGCGGGTGCAGGCACGGGTTTTAGCGGCAGAGTGTGATCTGGTTTTTGGTAGTGAAGAGGCCTGTGTGGTAGAGGGTGCGGATGCTGAGCTTGGTGCCTTCTTAGCTCCAATGCTGTTTTGTTGCCCTGATCCAGACGCCGCGGTGGTGGCACATCAGGTGGAGGCTTTTGGCCCTGTAGCGACCTTGATGCCGTACCGTGACATCGATCACGCTGTAGCCTTGCTTAATCGTGGTGGTGGATCTTTGGTAGCCTCAGTCTTCACTCGTGATCCGAACGTGGCGCGGCAGGTGGTATTAGGTGCTGCTGCTTTTCACGGACGTTTGTATTTTAATGACCGGGTAGCGGCTGCAGAAAGTACGGGCCATGGCTCGCCTCTGCCTCATATGGTGCATGGTGGACCAGGTAGAGCTGGCGGGTCAGAAGAATTGGGTGGCTTACGCGGCGTTAAGCATTATATGCAACGCACTGCAATTCAAGGCAGCCCTGATATGCTTACTTCTATTGTTGGAGCTTGGGTAAAGGGCTCTACTGAGATTGCGGCACAAGCCCACCCTTTCACTATAGATTTTGACAGATTGCAAATTGGTGAGACCATCCACACAGCTGGGCGGGAGGTGTTACTGGAGGATATTGAACATTTTGCCGAGTTTACTGGCGATCGCTTTTACGCGCATATGGATGCTGACGCTGCCAAAGCCAATCCGTTCTTTCCGGATCGTGTGGCTCATGGGTATCTGTTGTTAAGCTTCGCGGCTGGTTTGTTTGTAGAGCCCAACCCTGGTCCAGTTTTGGCCAATACTGGTCTAAACGCTCTATCGTTTCAAAAGCCTGTTGTGGCGGGCGATACTATAAGTGCGCAACTTACAGTGAAGCGCAAAACTCGGCGCACTGAAGCGTACGGAGAAGTTCGCTGGTATGTCGTTCTTCGAAACCAAGATTCGGAGCAAGTGGCGGAATATGAATTGTTGACCATGAATTCATATGGTGAAACCAAAGGGGTATGAGGACGGCCCCTACTGAAATACGTGATCTTGTACAACATCTGCACGCGGAGGGTAGATTGCGGGTGTGGTCGGTGATTGTTACAATAATGGGTGAGATTGCCCAGCCGAATGGTGGAGAAATCTCGATGGCTGCGTTGCTGGAGATTTGCACGGCCCTCGATATTGAACCACAGGCGGTGCGTACTGCCATGTCGCGGCTTTCAAAAGATGGCCTTGTCGTAGGAAAACGGGTGGGCCGAACGGCTTATTACCAGTTTTCCGTTCAGGGTTTGGTTGAGTATCAAGTGGCTGAATCAGTCATCTATGCGGCGCCTCAAAAAATTGATGATTGGACGTTTGCCTTTGCAGCAGATGGGGTGTCTGTGAATGCAGTTCAACAACAATTTGAAGCTAATCCGCCTCTGGTGTTGGGTGGTCGCTGTTATGTCTGGCCAACTGATGTTTGGGCTCAGATTTCTCATAGTAAAGCAAGCGACTTAATGATTTTTGATGCCCGGCCACGTGATATGCCTATTTGGGCGCGCGGTACTATTTTACCAGTGCTTAACTCTGAGACATGTCGCATGATCAGTGCGGGCTGTCGAACCCTTACTGGCTTTGAATTGAAGCCAAATCAGGCAGTTTTTGCACGGGTTCTGCTAATCCATTTTTGGCGTAGGCTGGTGTTGCGGTATCCCTATATAGAGGCGCCGATTGCGGATTGGCCCTTTTCGCAGGTCCACCGAGATATCGCGGCCATATATCCACAGCTGTTAAATTTAAGTGGTACAAAGCAAGCTGCAGAGGCACGCTTTCAATAGTATTACAAAAAAATATTGATTTTTATATTTTCGTAACATATCATAACATAGTTAGGCTGGAGGTTTAAAATGTATTCACAGGGATTGATTGGGGCTGGCTCGGAAAATAAAGAAACACCTGAGTTTTTAGCCGCATTTCAGGCACGCATTGATGCAGACGAAAAAATTGAGCCGAATGACCAGATGCCGGCTGCTTATCGCAAAACCTTGATCCGGCAGATTGGCCAGCACGCCCATTCGGAAATTGTAGGCATGCTGCCCGAAGGTAATTGGATCACACGTGCTCCAACCCTGCGCCGCAAAGCTGCTTTATTGGCTAAGGTTCAGGATGAAGGTGGCCACGGTCTCTACCTATATTCAGCAGCGGAAACCCTTGGAGTCAGCCGTAAAGAGATGACTGAAGAGCTAATCTCTGGACGAGCAAAATACTCCTCAATCTTTAACTACCCAACCCAAACCTGGGCTGATATTGGCGCAATTGGTTGGCTGGTCGATGGTGCCGCAATCATGAATCAGGTTCCACTTTGCCGATGCTCTTATGGTCCATATGCTCGGGCGATGATCCGAGTGTGCAAGGAAGAAAGTTTCCACCAAAGACAAGGCTATGAGATTATTTTGACGTTGGCAGAGGGCTCTGAGGCGCAAAAGGATATGGCGCAGGATGCGTTGAACAGATGGTGGTGGCCATCGCTAATGATGTTTGGGCCGCCGGATGGGGAAAGCCCAAATTCGGATCAATCGACCCTTTGGAAAATAAAACGTTTTACAAATGACGAACTGCGGCAAAAATTTGTTGATGCTACGGTGCCTCAGGCGCTGCGTTTGGGATTGAGTTTGCCGGATGAGGCTTTGAAGTGGAATGAAACGCAGGAGCGATATGACTACGGTGAGATAGATTGGGACGAATTTTGGAATGTAGTTAAAGGTCATGGCCCCCTGAATAAAGAGCGTGTAGCTGCTCGAAAAAAGGCCTGGGACGAGGGTGCTTGGGTACGTGATGCTGCGATGGCTCACGCCAAGAAAGTATCGCAGCTAAACATAACGCCTATTGCTGCAGAGTGAGAGATCCAATGGTGGATGAAGAAGAGATACCACTTTGGGAGGTTTTTATCCGCCCCCGAAATGGGCTTGCGCATCGACATTGTGGCTCGCTGCATGCGACAGACTCTAAAATGGCATTACAAGCGGCTCGGGATGTGTATACCCGACGGGGTGAAGGCCTGTCAGTTTGGGTGATACCATCGGTGCAGATTTCTGCTTCGGATCCCCAAGACCGCGAAGAGATGTTTGATCCATCAGATGATAAGGTTTATCGCCATCCTAACTTCTATAATATCCCAGATGATGTGGGACATATGTAGTGCAAAAAGGTCTATTTTCCGCCTTGTTACAGCTAGCCGATGATCATCTAGTATTGGGTCATCGGTTGTCTGAATGGTGTGGCCACGCACCTATGTTGGAGGAAGATTTGGCACTACCCAACATTGCGTTGGATCTAATTGGCCAAGCCCGCAGCCTGTATACTTACGCTGGTGAAATAGAGGGGGTGGGACGTGATGAGGATGCTCTTGCATTCTGCCGGATTGAACGTGAATACCAAAACCTGCTGATCTGTGAGCTACCTAATGGTGATTTTGCTCAAACAATTCTTAGACAATTTTATTTTTCAAGTTTTATGTTATTATTTTGGGAGCAGGCCCAAAACTCAAGTGATGCTACCGTGGCTGCAGTGGCTGGAAAAGCTATTAAAGAAGCTAAATACCATAGGCGCCATTGCGGGGAGTGGGTAATTCGTTTGGGTGATGGGACGGACGAAAGTGCCCGACGAATGCAGGCCTCTTGTGAAATTTTGGAACCGTATTTGGGAGAGTTGTTCAATAATTCTTATGGTAGCCTTGAAATAAGTCAAAGCGGAGTGTTGCCTGACAGAAGTTTGCTCCAAGAACCGTGGCTCATAGACGTTATGGAAGTTTTCCAAGCTGCTAATCTTAATATCCCTGATCTAACGCACGCCCATAAAGGTGGCAGGGAGGGAAGGCACACTGAAGCAATGGGCCATCTTTTAGCGCAATTGCAATATATGCAGCGTAGCTTCCCAGATATGGCGTGGTAAACTCACAGGCCATTAGAGCCTGGTCGGCAGCCTCTGCGGTTCTCGATCCGGAGGTTCCTGCAGTTACAGTTGCTGATTTAGGGATACTGCGCAGCGTTGAGATGGATGAATATGGACGTGCTGTAGCGAGGGTGACACCAACTTATTCTGGTTGTCCTGCGGTGCTGGCTATTGAATTGGCGATTGAAGCCGCGCTCAGGGATGCTGGCTTTGATCCAGTTATTGAGCGCTCACTCACTCCGGCGTGGACTACAGATTGGATTACGGATTTGGGACGTGAGAAACTTAGAGCTTATGGTATTGCACCACCGGTTGCTGGTTCTTCTTCAAAGCGTGCGTTGTTTGGAGACGTTCAGGTTTCTTGTCCGCGTTGCTCGGCTAAAGATACGTCAAAGTTATCTGAGTTTGGTTCTACGGCCTGTAAGGCGCATTATCGGTGCAATTCATGCCTTGAACCGTTTGATTATTTCAAGTGTATTTAGGAGAGCTCCATGGCTAAACCTAAATTTTATGATTTGAATATTAGTACCATACGCCAAGTTACATCTGACTCAATTGAAATTAGCTTTGAAATTCCAAAAAAGCTGAAACCTATTTTTGACTTTTTGCCAGGGCAATATTTAACTCTGCGCTCTAAGATAAAGGGCGAAGATGTGCGCCGGTCTTACTCCATTTGTTCGCCTGTTGGGTCTGAAACTTTGTCGGTGGGGGTAAAACGTATCGCGGGAGGGACTTTTTCTGGATTTGTTAATGACTTACAATGTGGTGATATTTTGCAGGTTATGTCGCCTCAGGGTCGTTTTACTGCGCCTATTGGGGGGCAACATAATTATTTACTTTTGGCTGCTGGCTCCGGTGTAACGCCAATTAAATCTATCGCCCAATCTGTCTTAGAGGGCGAACAGAATAGTACAATTACACTTTGCTACGCCAACAGAAATACCGAAAGTGTGATGTTTAGACAGGACCTTGATGACCTCAAAGATAGATACATTACTCGATTTTTGATGACCCACTTGATGGATGAGGAAGCCCAAGATGTGTCGCTTTTTAATGGCCGAATGGATGCTGAGAAACTGAACACCATGACTACGCGTGGTTTGATTGCGCCATTAAACTATGATGCGATCTATATTTGTGGGCCACAGCCAATGATTGAAGTTACGACTGATGCGTTGCTGGCACTAGGTGTCTCACCTGACCGTATTAAGTTTGAGCTTTTTACACCTTCAAGTCCACTGCCGATTGCTGGTGCGGCAGATGTAGTGTCAGAAACTGCTGGCGCACTCGTTGAGGTGGTTTTGGATGGTGCCCGACGAAATTTTAAAATGTTGTCGGGGCAAATGCTATTAGATGCGGCTACACAATCTGGACTAGAACTCCCATACTCTTGTGCTAATGGAATGTGCGCCACATGCCGCTGCAAACTTGTAAGCGGAAACGGCGTGATGGCGCAAAACTTCTCCCTGGAAGAATGGGAGATGGATAAGGGTTTTGTTTTGGCATGCCAATTTAAACCAAATTCTGATCATGTGGTTTTGGATTTTGATGCTGTTTGATCAATTTTGTCGCCGATAGATTTCAGGAAACCAATCCTCCCGCAAGGTTTCACC
>JAFMEA010000046.1 GCA_017856985.1 Planktomarina sp. | reverse complement strand
ATGGTGCTGTGAGGGAGGATCGAACTCCCGACCTCACCCTTACCAAGGGTGTGCTCTACCACTGAGCTACCACAGCACTTGAGCCGCGACTTAGAGATTGTTGCCCGGGTGCGCAAGCCTTAGAACGCAGTCACTTTGTTCCCTAGCTTACCGAAGCATTACCACCAATCATCGGCTAGACCCGGAAAGATCATTAAGTTAAGTAAATTGAATGTCAGGAAAATCAAAACAAAACAACGATCCGAGCAAACCTTCCCGTGAGGATAGGTTGAAAGCAGCGCTTAAAGCAAACATGGCTCGTCGTAAAATACAAGCCCGTGCACGCGCGGCGGTAGTTAACAAAACGAACCCAAAGGAAGACTAAATGGATGCTATTTTGGTGACTGGTGGCAGTGAGCTAAACGGAGAAATCCCAATTGCAGGCGCAAAAAATGCATGTCTGACATTAATGCCCGCCACACTTTTGTCAGAAGAACCACTAACCCTAACAAATGCACCACGTTTGTCAGATATCAAAACTATGACGACACTTCTCGAAAGCTTTGGCTCAGAAGTATCCAACATGCAGGACGGCAAAGTGCTCACAATGTCTTCGCATAATTTGAATAACCTAACAGCAGAATACGATATAGTAAGGAAAATGCGTGCCTCGATCCTAGTATTGGGCCCACTACTAGCTCGTGAAGGGCGGGCAGTGGTCTCCTTGCCTGGTGGCTGCGCCATTGGAGCCCGCCCAGTAGATCTCCATCTTATGGCTATGCGAGCCCTAGGCGCGGAAATTGAATTACATGACGGTTACATACACGCAAAAGCAAATAAGGGACTAAAGGGTGCCATTATCGAATTCCCGTTTGTTTCTGTCGGCGCCACCGAAAATGCTCTTCTCGCCGCGAGCCTTGCTAAAGGTACGACAGTTTTAAAAAATGCGGCACGCGAGCCCGAAATTGTAGACCTTGTGCGCTGTTTAATAGCGATGGGGGCAGAAATTGGCGGAGAGGGTACGTCCACGATTACAATTCAGGGCGTTGATCGATTGCATGGTGCTACACATCGAGTTGTAACAGACCGTATAGAGCTTGGTACTTATATGTTGGCGCCCGCTTTTACCGGTGGCGAAATTGAATGCTTGGGCGGTAAAGTTGAATTATTAGCTTCTTTTTGTGAAAAATTGGATGAATGTGGCATTGTTGTTGAGCAAACAGAAACTGGTTTAAAGGTAAAACGCAGCAACTCTGGCTTGAAGGCAATAAATGTCAAAACAGAACCGTTTCCGGGGTTCCCAACTGATTTGCAGGCGCAAATGATGGCATTGCTTTGCACCGCAACAGGCACTTCTATTTTAGAAGAAAAAATCTTTGAAAATCGCTTTATGCACGCGCCAGAACTGGGTCGTATGGGTGCAAAAATTGACGTTAACGGTGGCATTGCCACGGTTGAGGGTGTCAATCGCTTGAAGGGTGCTCCAGTAATGGCAACCGACTTGCGTGCATCAGTTTCACTAATTCTTGCGGGACTTGCGGCAGAAGGAGAGACTTTAATTAACCGTGTTTATCATCTGGATCGCGGCTACGAACGGGTAGAAGAAAAACTAAGCAGCTGCGGTGCAAAAATTGAACGGGTTCGTGGAAAATGAATGCTAGTTTCGAAGACGTTAGCTTTAAGCCTCTTCGGTTAATAGCATTTACAGTCGACGATTTAGAAGTCATCTCGACTATGACACAAGACGCAGTGTTCCCTTCAAGCGAAATGATTTTGAACTCTGAAAAACGTAGGTTCGCAATACTTTTGAACCGGTATCTCTGGGAAAAAAATAAATCAAAGAATGCTGAGCGAGCGCAGGCCGTCTTGGCGTTTGAGGATGTAAAGAATGTTCAAACTCAAAACATCAACAAATCGGATAATAATTTAGCTTTATGTCTACTTAATATTAGCTTCAAAGCAGAAGAAGATGGGATGGGAACTATTCAGATAATACTTTCTGGCGGGGGCAAAATAAGGCTTCAGGTGGAGGCTTTGGAAGTTTCGCTCCGCGATGTGACCCAGCCTTATTTGGCACCCTCCAGACTAATTCCACACCATAATTGAACGACATAAAGCCAGATTGAGAGTTTTTAAAAATAGAAAAAATTAGTCCAACTGCAGACACAATAGATGTTTCAAAAAACCCAAAGTCTAATGGATTGTCAGCACTTGTGTGATTGGATAAACTAAACGACAAATGACATATATTTCAGATATTCAGCTTGATAATCGGAACCTTCCGTCACCCACACCTGAAATAGACCAGGAACGTAAACTTGCTATTTTCGATCTATTGGAAAGTAATAGCTTTTCATTGCCAATTAACGGTGACGGGAACCTGAACCAAGGCCCGTACAGATTAACAATCTCGATTAAAAATAGAAGGTTGGTTTTTGATATAACAACAGAAGCTAAAGTGAAAGCGGCCGAGTTCCATCTTTCACTTGGTCCTTTTCGTCAAGTAGTCAAAGACTACTTCCAAATTTGCGAGAGCTATTTTGAAGCCGTAAAAAATCTACCAACGGTACAAATTGAAACTATTGATATGGCGCGCCGCGGTATCCATAATGAAGGTGCTAGAGTTCTGCAGGAACGCCTTGAAGGGAAGGCATCAATAGATGATCCAACCGCACGAAGATTATTCACATTAATCTGTGTTTTGCACTTTGGAGGCTAAGATATTAAAATGGTAAAGGATCTTCCCCAATCTATTCTATTTTGCTGCGACCATAATGCTGTACGCTCACCAATGGCGGAAGGCCTAATGAAGAAATTTTATGGTACTGAAACCTATGTACAATCAGCAGGCTTAATAGCTGATATGGACATAGATGGGTTCTCCATAGCAGTATGTGCAGAACTCGGTATTGAACTGGCCCGACATAAATCCCGTTCCTTCGCGGAGATGCACAAAATGGGAGATGAGTTGTCTTCCTTTGATTTAATAGTAGCACTCTCACCGGCAAGCCAAATAGAGGCTGAAAAAATTACCAATTTTTACGATCTAAAAACTGAGTATTGGCCAATTTTTGATCCAACTGGTGCCGAAGACGATCGCGATAAAAAATTAATGTCCTACAGAAAGGCACGGGATCAGATTATTAATAACTTAACGGCCAAATTTGGTTCTCCAAACCATTAATTTTGGATTAAAAAAAATTATCTGTGGGACTATCGCAGATTAAAGGTCCTAAAAGAAATGCTCCCAACTGCCTCTCAAAAGTCAAAATTTGATACTAAAGTTACTGTTTTGGTCGATTTAGGTTGAATCTGACTTGAAAATCTAGGTAAGCCGCCTCAACCAAGGTCCAGTCTGGCTTTTGATCAGACATTTTTGAAGGAGATAGCATGGCCAAAGAAGAACCACTCGAATTTCCCGGCATCGTCAGAGAGCTCCTGCCAAATGCGACTTTTCGGGTTGAGCTGGAAAATGGTCACGAGATTGTTGCGACAATGGCAGGCAAAATGCGCAAAAACCGTATCAGAGTATTAACTGGTGACAACGTGCAGGTAGCGATGACTCCGTACGATTTAACCAAAGGGCGGATCAATTACCGCTTCAAGTAAAAATCTGATCCTAGGATCAGGAAGTCCCCGCCGACTAGAGTTGTTAGCAATTTTAGGACTAGATCCTGCTGAAATCCGCAAACCAGATATTGATGAGACTCCACTAAAGGGGGAAACGCCTCGGGTTTATTGCAATCGTATCGCCGCTGCTAAATCTAAGGCGCTACCTGCCGCTGAAAATGAAATAATTCTTTGTGCTGATACAACCGTAGCGATTGGCCGAAAAATACTAGGCAAACCAGAAAATTCGGACGAAGCTCGCCTATTTCTAAAAAAACTGTCTGGCAGGCGGCACAAAGTCATAACCTCAATAGCAGTCAGAAATTCGAAAAAAGTGTGGCAAAAAGATGTTGTTTCAGTTGTTAAAATGAAGCAGTTGTCACGGCAAGAACTCGACGAGTATTTAGCGACGGACGATTGGCAAGGCAAAGCTGGTGGTTATGGCATTCAAGGACCAGCAGGAGCTTTCATTCCGTGGATTTCTGGATCCTACCCAGCCATAATGGGATTGCCACTGGTAGAAACTATTAATCTGCTACAAGCAGCAGGTTTGCCCTCACGTAAAAGCTCATGAGAGGTCGCCAAGTTGTTCTCGGCCACATAGCCGAAAAAAAAGTGGCCGCTTTGCAGATCGATGGCAAGCTTCACGACGTCCTGATTGAAGATACCACACAACTGCCCATTGGAACTATTTTACGTGCCGTCGTAGAGCGCCCAGTGAAGGGCATTGGTGGCGTAATGCTACAACTTCCCAATGGCCATGGCTTTCTTAAAAAGGCGAATGGCCTTGCTCCCGGTCAAACGATCACAGTGCAGCTTTCAGGGTTTTCCGAGGTGGGCAAAGCAAACCCAGTTACTCAAAGAATTATTTTTAAAAGTCGTTATACAATTGTAACCCCCAATCAACCTGGACTGAACATATCACGCAAAATAACTTCTGATAAATTACGAGATGAACTTACATTATTAGCAAAATCTACAATGGATGGATGCGAAATGGGTTTGATTATTCGCAGCTCAGCAGCGGAGGCTGAACTGTCAGAAGTTGCTGAGGACATCCAAGTCATGCGCGAAGCCGCAGAGGATATAGCGACCCATAAAGGACTAAAGCCTGAAATCTTGATGGATGGTGACAACCCTCATGTCCAGGCATGGCGAGAATGGTCAGACGTTAAGAATGTTTTAACTCAATCTGATGATTTAGAGGCAAGTGGTGTTCTTGACCAAATTGAGGCCACTCAGAGCTCTTGGGTTCAGTTAGGAAGCGGCGGAATGTTCATTGAAGAAACTAAGGCTATGATCACTGTCGACATTAATACCGGTGCGGACTTTTCGCCAGCGGCAGCCTTAAAGATTAATTTGGCCGCTGTTCAAGACCTCCCGAGACAATTACGTCTGCGCGGCCACTCAGGACAGATTGCCATAGACTTTGCCCCGATGAGCAAGCGTGATCGCAAGCCAATTGAAACAGCACTTCGAGCCTCTCTACGAACATGCCCAGTAGCAAGTGAATTTGTGGGCTGGACGCCATTAGGGCACGGTGAAATTAAACGTAAACGCGAGCGTCTTCCCATGAGTAACTTTTTCAAATGACGTGCCCAATTTGTAAAAATCCCAAATCTGTGGAAAATAACCCATTCTGCTCCGCCCGATGTAAGGATATTGATCTCAGTAAGTGGCTAATTGGTGGCTATGTTATCGCAAATGATGATGAAACTGAAAACTCTGAAATAGAAAAAGATATCAATGAGGATGCTGATTAATTATTGCTATACAAGTTTAAGGCCACTCCGATCAAACTAACTTCCAACATTTTTCAGTTTAATACTTTTTGGATCAAAAATCACATGAAACAGCTGGACAGTCTAAGTTCGGTCGCCTAAATACTTCCCAGCCTCGAGGTGGATCCTCGCCCGTGCCCGGGTAGCTCAGGGGTAGAGCAGTGGACTGAAAATCCTCGTGTCGGTGGTTCAAATCCGCCCCCGGGCACCATTTAAATAATAAGTTATTCCAGTAAAATAGGCCTTAAAGGGGATAGTGGGACTTTTCCCATATGTTGTCACCCTCGCACGGCGGCTTGAGGTGGGCTACACCTACCTGAACAATCACGGGCCGATTTCCTAAGATGGCCGTTTGCCATTTGGCGGTGTCAAGATCTACGGCATTGGCTGCAACCTAGGGTTTGATGGTCTACTTGGATTTATAGAACCGCATTCCGTTACCGGCCCTGGTGGCTTTTTGTCTGGTAATTGAGAAATGGAATCGTCTAAATGTGAACCCTACGCGCCACCTGGATTGCTAAGTGTGCTCGACACCACGCTAAAGTGGTTGCCTTTGACCCTTAGCGGGATCAGACTAAGTCTCCTGAGCCCGTCTTAATTTAGGAAATCAACATCATGAGTATGCGCTTTTTCTCAACTAAGGATCGTCCGTTTCATATGGGGCCTTACCCCCTTGAGCGGTTGAAACGCGCTGAAGAAATGCCTGATCTTAGCGCCGTGCCTGCCACTACACAGCTTGATTTCCGCGCTTTGGACACTCCGCATTCGCTTGTCAATGCAATGGGTGAATATCAAGCAATGATGGATGCAGTCCGCGAGGGTGTGGTGAACCCGACACCTGCAACTGCGCCAAGCGATCTGCAAGAGCGCAGTAACCACATTAAAGCGTTCGGGTATTTTCAAGACACCTCAATGATTGGCGTATGTGGGTTGCCAAAGAGCGCCTTGCTGATCAAGCCAACGCGCAACCCTGACATTGACCGTCTTGCGAATGATATTCGTACAAAACAGACCAAGACGCTGGCTTCTGGCATTGATCAGATCATGGCGGCGCTAAAGGAGTCGATCGAGGCCCCTCTAGAGGCGATTGGTCATCACACACACGCGATTGTTTTGCTTGTAGAGCATCATCGCGATCCCAAAGCGCATGAACCGGGTTCAGAATGGATTATGGGTACGCAAGATCATCGCGCTGCGTTGCGCAGTACAGAAACGGCTATAATCTTGGCGGAATATCTTCACCTTTTGGGCTATTCTGCGCGGGCTCACACCGCGACCTGTTCGGATGTGGATTTGAATCAGCTTGCTGTTGCAGCGGGTCTTGCTTCTGTCGAGAAGGGCCACCTGTTTGCTCCCTACATCGGAGAGGGCTTTGGTCTAGCCGTTGTCACCACAAATTTTGGAATGGCGACGGATCAACCGCTTGCTCCTTGGGTCCAACAGCCTAACGACCCTGCATGGTGGGTTGGCAAAGGAACCTCCAAAAGTGCGCTCAACCGTGATCCCTATGCCAAGCGTAACTACGCTGACGGCGCGCATCCGTTTGAGAAACTCAAACGTGTGGACAAACCGACGACCTATATCGACGAAGATAACGTTGCGCGCGTCCCCAAGCGCGCCGACATGTTCGCGCGCGCGCAGTTTGGCGACATGGGCAAAAAACAGCAACAAGCGGCCTCTGGCGGTTGGTATGCGCGCAAAAGTCCAACATCTTTTGCGCAGCGCCGTTTGCTGGGTGCCTTTGTGCTGTTGCAAGACGGCGAAAGTGATGCGGTGAATGTGAAGCCCAGCAATCCTGTTCAGAATGCTGTCAATGTCAAAGCTGCCGCCTACTTCCTTGGCGTCGATGCTGTCGGCATTTCGCGTTGTCCCGATTGGACGTGGTATAGTCACGATGCCACAGGTACAGTTATTAATCCCCCCCATGATCAAGCTATCTCGATGATCATTGATCAGGGTTACGAAACGATGGAAGGAGCATCTGGCGATGACTGGATCAGTGTCGCGCAATCCATGCGCGCTTATTTGCGTTTCTCGCTTTTGGGCGGGGTCATTGCAAAGCAAATCCGCAGGCTTGGCTACAAGGCCAAAGCGCATTCAGTGATGGACGGGGAAGTATTGCAACCTCCACTTTTGCTACTTTCTGGTCTGGGCGAGGTCAGCCGCATAGGCGAAGTAATTCTGAACCCTCTGCTGGGTCCTCGTCTGAAATCCGGTGTTGTCACGACAGATATGCCGATGGCACATGACAAACCAATTGATTTCGGCCTGCAAAGCTTCTGCGAGAGCTGTAATAAATGCGCGCGTGAATGTCCCGCTGGTGCGATCACCGCTGGTCCTAAACTGATGTTCAACGGGTATGAGATTTGGAAATCTGACAGCCAGAAATGCACCACCTACCGCACTACCACTGAAGGTGGCGCGATGTGTGGGCGTTGCATGAAAACCTGTCCGTGGAATCTTGAGGGGATCTTCAAGGAAAAACCATTTCGCTGGGCCGCGATGAATATGCCGAAGACAGCGCCTCTGTTGGCCAAGCTGGATGATGTGCTCGGTAATGGTGGGCTTAATGAACAGAAACGATGGTGGTGGGACTTAGAGCTGAAAGACGATGGCGGTTATAAAGAACCGGCCGAGCCCGTGAATAGACGTGATATCAACCCTGATTTGAACCTGAAACATGAGGATCAAACGCTTGCGGTTTACCCCGCTAACCTCACCCCCTGGCCCTACCCCTATCCATTCAAGATGGATCGTGAGGCAGGGATCAAAGCCTACCAAGACATGATCAGCGCCGATGAATACCAAGCTCGTTCAAAGCGCGGTGATACAGATCACCTCTCGCACCAGCGCCCCGATTTCACTGATGCCCCTGTGATTATGGCCCGCATCAGCAAAGCTGAAGCGATGACAGCAGACGTCACCAAATACGAGTTCGCCGCATGGGACGGCGGCGACCTGCCCGCGTGGACCGCCGGTGGGCATCTGGACGTGGTCGTCACACCCGATTTTCTGCGACAATACTCCATGTCAGGCGATCCAGCGGATACATCGAAATACCAGATCGGCGTGCTGCGCGAGAACGATGGACGCGGCGGCTCCCTGATGATGCACCGCATATTTAATGAGGGCCGCCGCGTGTTCATCTCCAAACCGATCAACCACTTTGAACTGGTCGAGGATGCCGCGCGAACCCTCCTCATGGGCGGTGGTATTGGCATCACCCCGATGATCGCATTTGCACATCGCCTGCATGCTTTGGGCAAACCGTTTGAATTGCACTACTCGGCTAGCCGGATGGAGGGTGCGAGCTATATCGACGATCTGAAAGCAATGCCTTGGGCAGATCACGTGCAGTTCTACTTCTCTGATCAGGGAGAGCGCGCCGATCTTGATGCGCTCCTTAAGGGCTACAAAAATGGCTGGCACGTCTACACCTGCGGACCCGATCGCTACATGGAAGGCGTTGTGCAAGCCGCCGCGCGCCAAGGCTTCCCCGAAGCCGCCCGCCATTTGGAATACTTCTCAGTTCCAGAGCAACCAGACTACGTGAACCACGCATTCACCGTGACGCTAGCAAAATCAGGCAAAGACCTCATAATCAGCGCTAATAAGACCCTCTCGGATGTACTGCTCGACAATGGTATTCCTGTGGATGTAAAATGCTCTGATGGCATCTGCGGCGTCTGCAAATGTGGTCTCATTAAGGGCGATATTGAACACCGCGATTTTGTACTATCTAACAAGCAACGGGAGACCGAAATCATTACCTGTCAATCCCGCGCCGCTCACGCGGACGGGCATATTGTTATTGACCTTTAGGAAGATAGGCACTGTAAAATACAAAGTGCGCAACCTGAAATGGCGCTACAACCCAGCTCGAGGACGGAGGCATTCGGGATCACGGGTCGTGAAGCATCCCCAACACTTGAAGCGGACACCGTTCTCAAGTGTCGCATCGTAGTGATCCGGTAAATCACAGGACAAATCAGCTGTGTTAGACAAATATGGGGCCGGGATTAGGAACCAATAGCCGCCGCCCGGGCACCATTTAAACCAAGGTAGAAACTTTTAAAGAAATGCTTCCAAGCGTCTCTTATCATTTTGCGCAGCCGTACGCTGAATATTAAGTACCTAATACCAACTTTTTATTGCGCCTTCGTACGGACAAAATTAGAATTACTCCAGCCAGTGAGGATGCCCACATCAGTAGCAACAATGGCATCTCAGTACTTCCAGGTACTAAAATTGCTCCTGCCACCGTGGAGAGAGCTGCACCTCCAGCAATTGAAATAGATCCGCCCAAACCAGAAGCCGCACCAGCTAAATGCGGGCGTACTGACAACATTCCAGCGGTGGCGTTTGGTAAACATAACCCATTGCCCAAGCCAACAAAAATCATAAAACCAAAAAAGCTATTTACGCTGGCGTAGCCTAAATACGATAATATTAAGGATAATGTCATTCCAACAAGTATAATATTTAACCCACTTAAGATCATAGCATCTATACCAAAGCGTACTGAATACCGTCCTGAAATGAAATTACCTGCAAAATAACCAATTGCTGGTGTACCAAAATAAATACCTAGTTGTTCGGGACTAAGATTAAATACAACAGAGCCAACAAACGGTCCACCACCAAGATAGGCAAAATATGCCCCACCAGAAAAGGCTGATGCCAAGCAATAACCCCAGAAACGTCTCGAGGTTAGTAATTCAGGGTATTCCTTAAGTTGCTCTCTAAATCCCTCTGTACTTGGTGGAACAGTTTCACCCTGATCAAAATAAGTCAGAATCCAAATTAAAGTACCAACACCACCTAACATCCAAAAATTTGCTTGCCATCCAAACCAATTATCCAAAAACCCACCCAATGCAGGAGCAAACATTGGTGTAATCGCCATCCCCATGGCAATGTAGGCTATCTTTGAGGCAGATGTTTGTGTGTCGTTAGTGTCACGCACGATTGCACGGGACAGCACCATTGTGCAGGCTGCAAACGCTTGAATGGCTCGCAGGGTCATGAAAACAGCAGTATCTTGAGCAAATACGCATGCAAAGCTAGCAAAAATAAAGATACCCAAAGACCATAATAATGCGGGCCTGCGTCCAATTTTATCGGACAATGGTCCAACTAAAATTTGCAAAACTGCGCTGGAACCCAAATAAATTGCCACAGACAAGCCCATGATGGCGGTTGTTGTACCAAAATGCGTTGCCATGCTCGGCAGGCTGGGCAAAAAACTGTTCATTGCTAGCATAGAGATGCTGGCAAGTAATACCAAGGTGAGCATACTTGGTTGGGTCTTGCGATCAAGAAAACGCGACTTAGGAAATTCTGTCATTGCAAAGCGCTAGGGCATTTACAAAGTCTTGTCCACACAAGGCCAAAGCTAATGTGCAACTTACTCACAACAAGTTTTTGTTTAGTATCTGTGACTGATCGTGAGCTAAACAAATTTTAGGATCTCCTGATTAAATAGGGTCTTTAAGCAGGCAATGGCATTTAAGCAATTTGAATTATTAGATACAGGTCATAGCATTTTCTCTTTATATTATTTTTTCTTATTGTTAGATGAAGTCTAGAAATTTTTATTATAAAGGCTCCACAAAATGAGCGATACTAACTCTCCAAAAAAAGCCGAACCTGTATCAAAGAAAAATGAGAGCACAAAGGCTGAACCCATTAAGAACGAACCCATTAAAACTGAAAAAGCTAATACTGAGACAAAGTCAGCGGACAGTTCCGCCCCTAAATCAGTTTCACCAGCCAAGTCGGCGTCTCAATCGTCAATTAGTCATTTTTCGAGTGTATCTACACCACAGTACCGCTCAGGCTGGAACAGTATATTTGGTGACGAAAGTGGGATAAAAAGAACAAACCCTGACAAGGTTCGCGGAAATGATTTCCCAAAAAAGTTAAATATACTCGATTACGATATTGATGTGAAATTAAGAAATGCTCTCGATGCTGCATTTAATGACCTTGCCAAAAGACGCGACATCCACTTAGCGGATCAGAGAAATTCACTGCGCTTTGAGTATAATATTAATTGTGTGATCAAAGAAAAATAATAATTTGTATCCTGAGAAACGCTAGATAGCCTAAAGCACTGCTCTCACCACATTACTGGAACATCATGTAGCACTGCGTAACGAAATGGTATTTAATATGAACCCACTAGCTGATGCTCTAGTTACCCCTCTAACTTCTATAGAAGATACAGTACTAATTCGTCACGATGCTACAGAGATCTCTGGAGTTGATTTATATCATTTAACAGGCCAGATAGCTAACGTTTTGCAAAACCATGGTGTTGAACCAGGTCATCGAGTTGCGATGCAAACTGAAAAAACAGTCGAGGCACTCGCACTTTATCTAGCTTGCCTGCGAACAGGTGCCGTATTTCTGCCTCTTAACACAGCGTACACACCCACTGAAATGGAATATTTCCTTGATAACGCCAAACCCACTGTTGCTGTTTGCGACCCTAAGTCAGGGGCCATCCTTTCTAAATTTACCAAACTCAATGGCATTAAACTTCTAACACTAGATAGCTTTGGAAAAGGGTCACTAAATGAAGAAATTTTAACAGCGGAAACTACCTTTACAAACGTCGCTCGTTCCCCAGAAGATCTCGCCGCAATTCTATACACTTCAGGTACCACTGGTCGCTCAAAGGGTGCGATGTTGAGCCATCACAACCTATTGTCAAATGCCGATAGCCTCTGCGAAGTTTGGCGTTTCACCCCAAATGACGTACTCCTCCACTCATTACCAATTTTTCATGTCCATGGACTTTTTGTTGCAATAAATGTTTTGTTGAGGGCGAAAGGTAAAATGATTTTTTTACCAAAGTTTAGTGTAGATCAAATCATAAAATTTCTTCCTAAAGCAACTTCAATGATGGGAGTTCCTACATTTTATACACGGCTTTTATCAGACGGCCGTTTCACCAAAAATTTAACAAAACACATGCGCTTGTTTGTTTCTGGTAGCGCACCGCTTCTATCCGAAACGCACCGAGCTTTTGAAACTCGAACTGGCCACCGTATTTTGGAACGCTACGGCATGACTGAAACAACAATGAATACATCAAATCCATACGACGGCGAAAGGCGGGCCGGTACAGTCGGATTTCCTCTTCCCGGTGTGGAAGCACGTATCACAGATGAAAAAACGGGTGCCATATTAAAGAGTAATGAAATTGGTATCCTTGAAGTGCGGGGACCAAACGTTTTCAAGGGTTATTGGCGCATGCCTGAAAAAACCAAGACTGAATTTCGTGACGATGGGTTTTTTATTACAGGAGATATCGCACAAATTGATAGTGAGGGTTACGTTGCAATAGTCGGGCGCGCTAAAGACCTAATAATCTCTGGTGGTTACAATGTTTATCCAAAAGAAATTGAAATCAAAATTGATGCTTTAGAAAACGTAATGGAATCTGCCGTAATTGGCGCTCCTCACCCTGATTTCGGTGAGGCCGTCATCGCAGTCGTGGTGTGTGTTGAGGGAAAAACTACAACAGCTGAAAAAATCCAAACCACATTACAAGTTGACTTAGCAAAATTCAAATGTCCAAAAGCTGTATTTTTTCTCGATGAACTTCCCCGAAATACGATGGGTAAGGTACAAAAAAACGGATTGCGAAATCAGTTTGAAAAAACTTTTCAGAAAAACCAGTAGAGTACAACTATCATAAAGCCACAAATAAATGCTGTCTCAATCACCAATAAAGAAATGGCAGGCAGGCCAACGTTTATTACTTCTTTTAGCGCAGTCTTCATACCTACCGCAGCGATCGCGGTCAAAAGCGCCCAACGTGAAATTTCAGTTGAAATTTCTGTGATAATATCTGGAATAATTTGAAGAGAATTCATCGCCACAAGAACCACAAATGCAAGAACAAAACCTGGAACCAAGGGCGGCCTTTTACCTTTCCCTAATTCCGCCTTACTCAACCGTCGAATGAGAATGGATGCTATCAAAATTATCGGAGCCAACATGGATACACGGATTAGTTTTACCACTGTAGCTATGTCGCCGGTCACTTCTGACTTGGAAAAACCAGCGCCAACAGCCTGAGCGACATCATGAATTGTGGCTCCAAGGAAAATACCAGCTAATTTTGTATTATAACTCAAAGCATCAGCTAAAATTGGGTAAATAATCATTGCAAAAGTCGATAGTATGGTGACGCCAACAACAGTGAATACGAGACGTTCTTCGGTACGCTCATCAATTGGCAATATTGCCGAAATGGCCATAGCAGCCGAAGCACCACAAATAGCAACGGATCCAGCAGATAAAAATGCAAACCGCTGACCATACCCAAAAAACCGCGAAACTAATAATCCAAATAAAATTGTAGCTGTGACGGCACCAACGACAGAAAACACAATAGGCCAGCCAAGATCTGCCGCCATCCCAAAACTAATGCGCAGCCCAAGTAAAGCGATGCCAATCCGAAGCAACGTTTGAGCTGAAAATGCAATGCCGGGTTTGCACTTTTTGTCATCTGACAAAAAATTTAATGCAATGCCGAATAGGAGAGCCATAAGCATGGATGGAGCACCATAATGGTCCGAGATAAACTGAGCGGCCAGTGCAATGAGCGCCGAAATAAGAAATCCAGGGAAGATCAGACTTGATTCAGAGAGGCGAATTGAAAATATATTCATTTTATCCAGACAAATTTCTTGTTGATTACCAAAGTAAATAGCCCAAGGCTTGGGCCT
>JAFMEA010000013.1 GCA_017856985.1 Planktomarina sp. | reverse complement strand
CCCTCAGAGGAGGCGGTAAATACTGAAACGTTGACTGCAACACAGACAGATACAGCCATAGTTGATACTGCTGAACCAGAACCTCCGACTGCAACACAGACAGATACAGCCATAGTTGATACTGCTGAACCAGAACCTCCGACTGTGATACAGACAGAGACAGACATAGTTGATACCGCCGAACCAGAACCTCAGCAGGTATCAGCTCCAGAATTTGATGGAACTCGCCTCGACGCAGATGGGTCATTGGTTGTATATGGCTTAGCGGAAGGTTTTGGATATGTTGTTCTCAGCCTTGATGGCCGCGAGTTTCCTGACGCGCGAGCAGATTTAAATGGTAATGGAAAATTTGCGATATTAGCCCAGTTGCCACGCAAACCAGAACCGCAAGCTCTTCAGCTATGGCTTTTCCCAAAGAATGGAAGTGGGCCAATTATTTCGGAAGGGGTTACGTTTGTGACTTTGCCGCCAGAAACTATTGTATCCGATACGGCTGATGCATCGAACTCAGTTGTGGAGGAAACAGATTTAAAAACTGATGAAGTTCCTCTGGCACCAGCAGTTATTGTTGCTGATGAAAATGGCATCCGAGTAGTTCAAGACCAGATTGGAACTAGCTCCACTACGGCTGTTTCCATCGATACTATTTCTTATGATTTAGAGGGTCAGGTTTCTGTTGGAGGCCGCGCCGTTGGAACAGGGTTTGTACGTATTTATATTGATAATAAGCTCATAGCTACGTCAAAAATTAAAAAAGATGGGTATTGGAAAGCTGATTTTCTGGACATAAAAGCTGGAATTTATAAATTGCGTGTGGATGAAATATCTGAAACGGGCGAAGTGCTCTCGCGGGTGGAAATCCCATTTAAACGCGAGAAGCCTGACGAGCTTGTAGCTTTGACTACTGAGGCATCTAAAGAAGGTAGCGAGAAGGTTAAGATAAATTCTGCAATTACTCAAAATAAGGTTAAGGTTCAGGACCAAGTTGTGGGTCTTGAGGCTTCAACTTCAACCCTAAAGTCAAATGAAGTTGTATCAAATGTGATTAGTATAGACGAAAAGCCTCAGCCCATTTCTGGACGGGTTGAAGTACCCAAGCTCTCAATTGAGTTTAGGATTAAAACGGTTCAGCCTGGTTCAACGCTCTGGGCAATTGCCAAGGAACGATATGGTTCTGGCATTGAATATCATAAAGTTTTTGAGGCTAATAAAGAACGGATTAGGGACCCCGATCTGATATACCCTGGGCAGGTATTCGAAATTCCAGATTAATTAGGCCTTACATTTGTCAATTATTGACCTAAGTAAACTATCGTAATGAAAAGCATTGATCACCCAGAAAATCAGCATGACCGGAAGGTCGAAATTCGCGTAATTGCCCGGGTGCTGCCTTATTTGTGGCCAAAAGGTCAAGCTTGGGTGAAGTGGCGGGTCATAATTGCGTTGGTTAGCTTGGTAATGGCTAAATTAGTGGCAGTCGCCACGCCAATGATAATGGGTGCCGCGGTTGATAATCTTTCTGGTGACGGAGGACCCAGCCAAATCCTCATGCTTGGTGCTATTGGGCTCACTGTAGCTTACGGTCTGTCCCGAATTCTAGAAAGTGCATTTCAGCAATTGCGCGATATAGTTTTTGCTAAGGTTGGACAGCGTGCCCTACGGAAAGTAGGTTTAGAGACGTTTCAACACATTCATAACATGTCATTGCGTTACCATCTCAGTCGCCAGACAGGAGGGCTAAGTCGCGTGATGGAGCGGGGCGTAAAAGGTGTCTCGTTTCTCTTACGTTTTTTGCTTTTTTCAATTGGCCCCTTGGCTCTTCAGCTCATCCTTATTTCCATTGCCTTGGCCACATTATTCAATGTCAGGTATTTAGGTGTCATTGCTTTAGCAGTTGTCGCTTACGTCCTCTTTACCGCAGTGGTAACTGAGTGGAGGGTAAAAATCCGCAAAGTTATGAATGATCAAGATAAAGATGCAAACCAAAAAGCTATTGATAGTTTGTTAAATTTCGAAACTGTCAAATATTTTGGTGCTGAAATGCGTGAAGCAGGCCGCTATGATGCTGCGATGGAAGGCTACGAAGCTGCGGCAATTAAAACTTCTTATTCCCTAGGTTTTATTAATATCGGTCAGTCATTAATAATCAACACGGCAATGGTGGCAGTAATGATTATGTCGGCGCAAGATGTAGCTGCCGGCCGGGCGAGTGTAGGCGGATTTGTTGCGGTCAATGCCTATATCATGCAAGTGATGATGCCACTTAATTTTTTAGGCTTTGTATATCGTGAAATTCGCCAAGCTTTAGTAGATATGAGTGAGATGTTTAGTTTGTTGGAGCGACCGCCTGAAGTAGAAGATAAGGATGCGGCTACGGCTTTGAAAGTGACCGGTGGGTGTATTGAGTTTAGGGATATACAATTTTCGTATGATGCTGAGCGCCCTATCCTTAAAGGCGTTAGCTTAAAAGTGGAGCCCGGCCAAACATGGGCTATTGTTGGTCCATCTGGATCTGGAAAATCTACTTTAGGTCGTTTGTTGTTTAGGTTTTATGACGTTAATGATGGCGCTTTGTTAATTGATGACCAAGACATCCGCGACATCACACAGCGAAGCTTGCATGAGGCGATAGGGGTAGTTCCTCAAGATACAGTGCTTTTCAATGATACTATTTACTATAACATTGCCTATGGTCGTACTGGTGCGACACCGGATCAGGTCAAAACAGCTGCAAAAGCGGCTCAGATACATGACTTCGTAGAAAGTCTTCCTATGGGTTATGAAACGACTGTTGGTGAACGGGGGTTGAAATTATCTGGGGGCGAAAAGCAAAGAGTGGGGATAGCCCGTACCTTACTTAAAGACCCTCCAATTTTATTACTAGACGAAGCGACATCGGCTTTGGATTCAGAAACAGAGTATGATATTCAGGACAGCTTAATTCAAATGGGACGGGGACGAACAGTCCTGACTATTGCTCATAGATTGTCTACTGTTGTGCACGCGGACCGCATCGTAGTTTTGGAGAAAGGTCAGATCGTTGAGCAGGGCCGCCATGATGAATTAATGTTAAAGGCTGGTCGCTATGCCCACCTGTGGAATTTACAATTAGCTGAAAATGGCAAAGCCAGTCGGCATAATGAATTAGTTTGAAGATTTTGCTGTAAAAAAACTACCCTAAGTTTAATCGGTTACTCTACACTGAAAGTGATTTTAAGTTACCTCAAAAATATTTCTTTATTGCCTATATTTTAATCACGATTTTCTAATTATTGGTCTCAAAAGACCTTTACCCACATGGTTTCTCGGTTTGACACTAGCTTCCTCGACATTTAGTTGGTGCAAACTATCTCTAGCCATCGTGACTGCATCAGTTCCTGCCAAACTAAAGGTTAAATTATAAAATGAAAATTCGTAAGTCATACATTTCGGCTCTTATCATTGCTGTGTTGATTATTGGTTGGATGTATTCAGATGATGTGCTTGGGACTTCCTCCAGCGGTGAAACTGATCAGGAAAAATTAGCAACCCTTGAAGTGGAAGAAAATGTAACTGCCGAGCCTGAATTGATCACGCAGGCTTTTAGAGTGGTAAATGAACTGGTCCCATTGCAAATCCGTGCAAGGGGCGTGACGCGTACAGAATTTGAAATTGATGTAATAAGCCGCCGTCAAGCGTTTGTATTTGCTCAAGTTGCTCTTGAAGGTGGCTGGGTCGAGTCTGGGGCGACATTGATTAAACTTGATAAGGGAACACTGGAAGCTGATATTGCAGCTGCTCGTGCTGAGCGGACGTCAAGGCTAGCAGCATACGAGGACGTTAAAAAGCGTTTCCGCATTGGAGGTGCTTGGGAGGCTCAGATCGCAGCTGCAACAGCAGACCTTGAGGCCGTACGAAGTAATTATGAATCGACAAAAAAATTAGTGGATCGGGGTGTTAAAAAACCACTCGCTAAACTTCAACAAATTGCTTTGCTTAAAGCAGCAGAAATGCGCTTGATTGAGTTACAAAACCAATCTGAAGAGCTTGAGCTTTCAGCGTCCTATGCTCAAATTAAGGCTGTCGATGCTCGTATTTCACAGCTGTTAGAGCAGCTAAAATTTACCGATGTGACAGCGCCTCAAAGTGGCTGGCTGGAGAAGTATCATGTGGAAGTGGGCCAAACAATTAAAGAAAACGCTCCTGTTGCGCGTATCTTAGGTTTGAAGTCTCTCATTTTAGATGCTCCAATACCCCAAACCCAGATCAGTAAAATTAAAATCGGTGATATTGTTGACTTAGAGATTGATGGTGCAGGCAAACGCCAGGGACGTGTAAGTAAGATTGCGACATCTGCTAACCAAGCAACCCGGACATTCAATGTTGAAATATTGCTTGATAACAATGATGGAAACTTGCGCGCTGGGATGAGTGCTGGGGTACGTGTGATAATCGATAAAGTACCTGCGTTTAAAATATCTCCGGCTCATCTTAACGTCGATGAGGAGGGACTATTGAGTGTAAAAACAGTGGTGTCCAGTGGTATTGTGAAAACTATGCCAGTGATGATTGCCCAAACTGTTGGTAATGCGGCTTATGTATCAGGCTTACCCGACGGTACGCTGCTCTTGGGCATGGGCCAGGCCTTCGTTAGTGAAGGTTCGAAAATTACTTACCAAATCGGCGAGGAAGCAAACTAATGCAATCTATAATCCACGCGGCGTTCAAAAGGCCTGGTGCAATTATTTTCATGATAATGATAATATTTGGCGTCGGCTTAAATGCTTGGAATAATATTCCGAAGCAAGCTGAACCTGATATTGATATTCCGATTTCCTATGTCTCGGTCCGCTACTCTGGCATTTCACCAACTGATGCGGAAAAGCTCTTAGTTAAGCCGCTTGAAAAGCAACTTAGATCGGTCGCAGGTCTTGATAAAATGACAAGTGCAGCAAGTGAAGGATACGCGTCAGTAACCCTGGAGTTTCTTGCGGGAGAAGATATTGACTTGGTTCTCGAGGACGTACGCAAAGCTGTTGATGATGCTAAACCAGATTTACCTCCAAGCGCTGATGCTCCTAAAATCACTGAAATTTCATTGTCTCTTTTTCCAATTCTAACAGCTGCTATTTATGGTGAGGTACCCGAAAAATTACTGATTTTGGCCGCTCGCGATTTAAAAGACAAACTTGAAGCGGTCGAAGGAGTTCTGGAAGTTGAGATTGGCGGTGACCGTGAGGAAATGGTCGAAGTACTTATTGATGCCGGTGCTATGGAAAGCTACGGTCTTAACCCTGCAATGGTCATAGGCCTTGTATCGGCCAATAACCAGCTTGTTACGGCTGGTTCCATAGACACAGGGGCGGGACGTCTTGCGCTCAAAGTGCCCGGCGTAATTGAAACAATCGAGGATTTGATGAAGTTGCCAATCAAAATTGGCGACGGAAATACTATTCATTTCGAAGATATTGCAAGGGTACGCCGGGCGTTTGTAGATTCAGACAATCGTTCGCGGGTTAATGGCCAAAGTTCTCTGGTTCTAGATGTCAAGAAAAGGGTAGGCGCCAACCTTATTGAAGTAGCAGAAGCGACCCGTAAGATTATTGACATTGAAGTTGCCGCTATGTCTGGCGATGTGCAAGTTAATTATCTTTTGGATAAATCAAAAAATGTACGCTCAACCCTTGGTGATCTTGGAAATAACGTAACTGCTGCAGTTTTGATCGTTATGATAGTCGTCGTTGCAAGCCTTGGACTGCGAAATGCTGCTCTGGTTGCGCTGGCAATCCCTGGTAGTTTTTTGATTGGTATAGCCTTGCTTTACAACATGGGTATTACGCTCAATATTGTTGTACTATTCTCGCTTATTCTTGTTGCTGGTATGCTTGTGGACGGGGTGATTGTCACAATTGAATATGCGGACAGAAGGATAGCACAATCAGTAGATCGGGCAACAGCATACCGTGAGGGAGCTGTTCGAATGGCTTGGCCAATTATAGCTTCGACAGTTACTACATTAATGGTATTTCTCCCGCTACTATTTTGGCCTGGTATTGTTGGCAGCTTTATGAAGTTTTTACCTATTACTGTGATTTGCGTATTATCGGCATCCTTATTAATGGCATTAATATTCATTCCAGTGTTAGGCGGTATGTTTGGTAAAAAAGTCTCTGTCGGTGGGGCCGTCCACCATTCAGCACCGCGTTCATACCGCTGGATTCTCAAGCGGGCCATTCAATATCCAATGCTTGTCGTGTTGTTCATTATAGGTTTTATGGCTGTGTCTTTTGGAGGTTATTTTTCGGCTGGTTTAGGGGTAAGCTTCTTCCCTGACGTAGAACCAGAACAAGCCGCAATTCAAGTCTTAGCTCGCGGTGATCTCGCTGCGGATGAGCGTGATGATCTTTTACAACAGGCGGAAGCCCGAGTGTTGGGTATAACTGGTGTATCTGCAAATTATGCGAAACTAGGATCAGATGAACAGGCTCCCAGAGACTCTATTGGATCCATTCGTACGGTTTTTGATGACTGGCAACAGCGTGAAACGGTCAACACTTTGATGGAGCAAATGCGCCAAAGGCTTGAGGGGGTGGTTGGAATTAAAGTCAACATTCAAAAAGAACAAGCGGGCCCGGGCGGTGGAGCGCCAATCCATATAGAGGTCTTTGACAATGATCTTGAAAAGGCTGCGCAAGCAACGAACTCTGTGGTTGGTTTAATGAACGAAATTGGTGGTTTTATAGATATTAAAGATACGCGTCCATTACCAGGTATAGAGTGGACGATAGAATTTGACCGTGATGAAGCCAGTCGCCATGGGGTCTCTATCGATGCGCTTGGAAACATGGTTAAATTATTGACTGGAGGCGTCAGTATTTCTGACTATCGTCCTGACGATATTGACGACGAACTGGACATAAAGCTGCGCTTTCCAAGCGATCAACGCAATCTTGATCATCTGGAAGAGATCCGAATTCCTACTGCCGCGGGCGAATACGTGCCATTGTCTGTGTTTGCAAAATTAATACCACAGCCCAAGGGAGGTGATATTGAACGGAAAAACGGTAAGCGGTTTTATTCGATTGATGCCGATGTAAAAGAAGGTCTTTTGCCTGCCAAACAAGTGGAGGCACTTCAAAGTGCGGTAACAGAAAATAAAGGGATTCCGTTTTCCAGTTCAATAGTTTTTGGTGGTGAAAGTGAAGATATTGAGGAGACACAGACCTTTTTTGGCCAAGCTTTTTCTTTGTCTATGTGTCTTATGATCCTTGTTCTGATGATACAATTTAACTCTGTGTGGCAAACGTTTGTAACAATGTCTGCTATAATCCTGTCGTCCGGTGGAGTATTTTTAGGGTTGTGGCTGATGGATCGTCCGTTTGGAATAGTTATGTCGGGGTTGGGTATTATTGCGCTGGCGGGGGTTGTTGTTAACAATAATATTGTTTTGATAGATACATTTAACGAGTTTCGGTCCAAGGGCTACGAGGCAAAGCAGGCGGCGTTTCATGCTGGTCTTGCGCGGTTTAGACCTGTGCTGTTGACTGCTGTAACGACCATTATGGGGCTCTTGCCCATGGTGTTTGGATTGACTATCCAATTCGGTGAAAGATCTATTTTGTCTGGTGCACCCTCGTCACAGTGGTGGACAGACTTATCCAGCACAATCGCTGGTGGCCTTACGTTTGCAACAATACTTACACTGCTTGCAACTCCAGCCTTATTGGTTCTTGGGGCTAACGTTGATGCTTGGTTCAAGCGAGTAAAGTTTCGGTTTTCTCGCATTAGAGCAGATGTAGATGAAAAGAACCAAGCAACATCTAGCCTTTGAAGGTTGCTGAGTTGGATCCGGACCTTTGAGGGGCCAATCTTGCTCTTGAGGGGTTGTACCGCGTCTTCGCTTTTGACTATATGAAAGAAAGACTAATATGGTGGTTTTAGAATGTCAGATACAGATGGTTTTATTGCAGAAGTAACTGAAGACGTACGTCGTGATAGGTTGTTTCGCTTATTTCGTAGATTTGGCTGGATCCCAGCAGTTTTGATTTTAATACTCGTTGGCGGTACAGCCTACAATGAATGGTCAAAATCCAAAGCAGCTCTATTGGCTCAGGTTCGTGGAGATACGCTGCTGAATGCTCTTGATATCACTGATGATATAGCGCGCAATGTGGCTTTAAATGAGATTGCGTCCAAAGATGTCGATCATGTGATAGCAAAATTTATTGCTGCTGGGGCTGATATGGAAAGCTCCGTAAACTTTCTTAAAGAAGTCATTGCAAATATGGATCAGCCTGATTTCATTAGAGACCTTGCGCGATTAAAGTTGACACTTATTCCAGGCGCTGAAACTAATGAAAATAGACTAACAACTTTGAACGATCTATCGTCTCCGGGTGGTTTCTACCGGAATGCAGCTATGGAAATATTAGTAGCCTATGAACTAGAACTAGGCAATGTAGATACAGCTTTAGAATTGTTGCAGGCGCATATTCAGGATGCTGATGCGTCTCGCATGCAGGTCCAAAGGATGGCTGAGTTAATTGTAGCCTTAGGTTCTACGCCTGAATTAGAAAAATAACCTGTAGTTTTCAGAAACTCTGCTCTAGAAAATAATCGATTGGGAGGCGCTCTTGAAATTTAATACATTGGTTTGCCTCCTACTTGTTTCTTTTAATTTTGGATGCTCTAGCAGTGATCCTGTTTTGCCTGGTGCTAGAGAAATGTTGGATGGTTCGGCAGCTAAAGAAAAAGAAGATCGGTTCATAATAGACAGTCTGCCAGCTTTGAACTTGCCTCCAGAAAAGTTGAACTCAAAATGGACGCATAGAGGTGGAAACGCACAACATAACCCTGGGCACCCTTTATTGGGGGATAAACTTGAACTGGTCTGGAAAGCTTCAATTGGAAAAGGTAACAGTAGGCGCCATCAAATAGCCTCGAGCCCTGTTTTAGAAGCTAGTCGTATTTTTACACTTGATAGCCGATCTTTAGTTACAGCGGTGGACTTGGATGGAACGATTATCTGGCAAAGAGATGTGGGAGACAAATTTGAAGGTCGAGATGATGCATCAGGTGGTGGATTGGCTATAAAAGACGGACAACTTTTTGTTACAACGGGTTTTGGCACTGTTCAGTCTTTAAGTTCTGAAACTGGTGATATTGTCTGGTCTCAAGACTTGGCTAGTTATGGTGGGGCATCACCTACTGTATTTGGAGATCTCTTATATATATCTGCAAGGAGTGGTTCTGCATGGGCGATTGAAACAAAGACAGGCCGCATCAGGTGGCAAGTCGCTGGACCAAGCTCACGCTCTAGTTTTGTGGGTGGCCCGGGCGCGGCAGTTAATGACAAATATGCTTTATTTCCCTTTGGTTCTGGAGATGTTTTTGCGGTATTCCGTAAAGGTGGGTTGCCTAGCTGGAATTCAGTTTTGTCAGGTGCGCGTTTAGGGCGAAGCGCTGGTTATGTGCAGGATGTCACAGGGCAACCCGTAATTGACTCTGATTTAGTATATTTATCAAATTCAGCAGGCCGTATGGCTGCTTTAGACTTGAAAACTGGCCAGAGAAAATGGACGTCAAATCAAGGTAGTCAGGGAGATATCTTAACATCGGGGCAATCAGTTTTTTTTGTAAGTGACGAAAATAAATTAATTCGTGTGTCCAAACTGGATGGAAGTATTATCTGGTCCAACCAATTACCTCATTTTACAAAGAAGAGTTTAAAACGTCGTACGGATATATTTGCCCATTATGGACCAATTTTGGCAGGTGGTCGGCTGATTTTAGCCTCTTCAGATAGGATGTTGCGTGAATTTGATCCGGCAGATGGTACGTTGATCTCTTCAACGAGATTATCGTATGGAGCGGCTAGTTCCCCCATAGTGGTTGAAGGAACACTTTACCTGTTAACCTTGGATGGCGCTCTCCTGGCTTTCCGTTGAGGAAAACTTAATATAGGGGTCAGTTCTAATTTCCTGAAAGTAGGTTTGAATGTCCTTCACACTGGCAATTGTTGGCCGACCAAATGTAGGTAAATCTACTTTGTTTAATCGCCTAGTTGGGCGAAAACTTGCTTTAGTAGATAACCAGCCTGGAGTTACGAGAGATCTTCGCGAGGGGGTTGCGCGACTTGGACATCTTAAATTTACTATAATAGATACAGCGGGCCTCGAAGAAGTTACTGATGAAAGCCTGCAAGGTCGTATGCGACGCTTGACAGAGCGTGCCGTGGATATGGCTGACGCATGTTTGTTTATGATTGATGCAAGGGTTGGGGTGACCCCAACAGATGAGGTATTTGCGGACATTTTGCGTAAGAGAAATGCCCATGTGTTTCTTGCTGCAAATAAGGGAGAGGGACGCGCTGCTGATGGTGGCGTTATTGAGGCTTATGCCTTGGGGCTCGGCGAACCTTTAAGGATGTCTGCCGAGCATGGTGAGGGAATGGGTGAACTAGCTATTTTGCTTGCCCCTCTAATTAACTCAGCGGAAGAAGAGTCCATAGAAAATGCTCCAATCGTTGATTTAGATTTGGTAGACGGAGAAACTTTAGAAGAGTATAGTTTGCCCACTGTGCAAAAACCAATGCAAGTTGCTGTCATTGGCCGACCAAATGCCGGAAAATCAACTCTTATCAACACAATATTGGGCGAAGATCGCCTTCTTACTGGACCAGAGGCAGGCATTACACGTGATGCAATTTCTCTTACTCTTGACTGGGGTGGCATTCCAACACGTATTTTTGATACTGCTGGTATGCGTAAAAAGGCCAAAGTGCAGGAAAAATTGGAAAAACTCTCTGTAAGTGATGGGCTCCGCGCAGTTAAATTTGCTGAAGTTGTTATAGTGCTTCTCGACGCAGACATTCCTTTTGAGCAGCAAGATCTACGAATCGCTGATTTGGCAGAACGTGAGGGGCGCGCTGTTGTCTTAGCAGTCAATAAATGGGATTTGGAACCTAAAAAACAGGCTAAACTTCGAGTATTACGTGAGTCATTTGAAAGGTTGTTGCCACAACTTCGTGGTGCTCCTTTAATAACATTGTCAGCAAAAACTGGTAAAGGATTAGACAGGCTTCAGGAGGCTGTCTCAGTCGCGCACGAGGTGTGGAACCGGCGAATTTCTACCAGTCACTTAAACCGTTGGCTTTCTGGTATGGTCGAAGCACACCCACCCCCTGCGCCAGGTGGGCGCCGCATTAAACTCCGTTATATGACTCAAGCAAAAACACGTCCACCGGGATTTGTTGTCATGTGCTCTTATCCTGACAAAATTGCGACGAGTTATTCCCGTTATTTGGTAAATGGATTGAGGGAAGATTTTGATATGCCAGGCACTCCCATAAGGCTCTGGATGCGTGGCCAGGGTGATCAAAATCCTTATAAAAACAGAAAGAAATCAACCCCATCACGCTTAAGGAAGCATCTTGGCAGGAAGCCTATTGATTAGTTTTTACTTTTTTTAATAGCTACTTATTGTTAAGATAACCTGCCATCTGGTAAAATTGTGGATGAATTCCCCATGTATTTTTGCAAGACCTCTGGAATAGAGACTGACCCATCATTTTGTTGTCCATTCTCTAAAACAGCAATCAGACATCTCCCAACTGCTAAACCAGATCCATTTAAAGTGTGTAAAAACTCTGGTTTCCCTCCAGTGGCTGGCTTGAATCGAGCGTTCATTCGTCGCGCTTGAAAATCACCACAAGATGAGCACGAGCTAATTTCACGATAAGTATTTTGTCCGGGCAACCAAACTTCAATGTCATGAGTTCGACGTGCACCAAACCCAATATCTCCAACGCATAAAGCAACGGTTCGATAGGGCAGATTTAGGGCTTCCAAAATCCCTTCAGCACATTTGGTCATTCGGTCCAGTTCTGGACGTGCATGTTCTGGATGGGTAATTGAAACCATTTCAACTTTTTCAAATTGATGTTGGCGGAGCATTCCGGCTGTATCCCGTCCCGCGCTGCCCGCTTCTGATCGGAAACACAGCGAGTGCGCAGCGTAGCGCCGTGGCAGTGTATGTTCTTCAACTGTTAGACCGGAAACTATGTTAGTTAGGGTCACCTCTGATGTAGGAATAAGCCACCAACCATTTGTGGTTTGATAACTATCCTCTCCAAATTTTGGTAACTGACCTGTTCCCTGCATCGCACTCTCACGGACAAGTACGGGGGTATTAGTTTCAGTAAGGCCATTCTCATTCACATGTGTATCGAGCATGAATTGCGCTAATGCTCGGTGCAAACGTGCAATTGTGCCTGACATTATAACAAAACGGCTTCCTGAGATCTTGCCGGCAGTCTCAAAATCCAAACCACCTATGGCGGCAGTAATCTCAAAATGCTCTTTAGCTGGAAAATTAAATATTTTTGGAGTACCCCAGTGTTTGATTTCAACATTATCATTCTCATCTTTGCCATCTGGCGTGTCTTCATAGGGTAAGTTTGGAATAGCCATTAGTAAATTGGTTAGATTAGTATCTTTCTCTTTTGCCTCATCATTTAGATTGGCGACTTCATTTTTTTTAGCTGAAACCAGACTACGAAGACGATCAAATTCCACATCGTCTCCATTGGACTTGGCGGCGCCGGCCAATTTACCAGCGGTGTTTTGTTCTGCGGATGCTGCCTCAGCGGCTTGAATGCAAGCGCGTCGTGATGTGTCTAATTGCAAGATATGTGAAGAGGTGGGGGCATGACCCCTGCGGATTAGAGCGTCATCAAAAGCAGTTGGGTTGTCGCGGATAGCACGGATATCATGCATGGCTTTGCTCCATCAAAAGAATCAATAATGCCGTTATGCCTAATGGTGAGGCATAGGTCACGATACTAAAATGTTGAAGTTAATATACTGCATAATATGATGGAGTGAGCTTTGCACTTTTTAGTAATTATAAACATATAACCTTGTCACTTCTTACTACTTCTTGTGAATTTAAAGAAAGAGCCTCAAAACTTCAGAATTATTACAAAAATAATGTTTTAACCTTACTCTCAAGACACTGTCTCCCTTGCAATGGTGGTTCCTAAATAATACATTCTGCGAGAACCTACGGCACGGCGCTGTATGTAATTTTATGAGGTATTTATGGACACTTTAGGCACATTTATGTTTCCACTGCTGATTATTGGCATTTTTTATATGCTGGTTTTCCGGCCACAACAAAAGAAGATGAAACAACATCAGAATATGGTCAGTAATTTGGCTAAGGGTGATGAAGTTGTGACAGCAGGAGGCTTGATAGGAAAAGTTACCAAAATCAAAGCTGACAGTAATGAGATTGAAGTTCAATTCGCCAAGGATTTACCCTCGGTGAAGGTTGTTCAAGCCACTATCGCTGATGTACGCAACAAGACAGTGCCCGCCAAATAAAAATCCCGACAAACAGAATGATAGGCTGGGAGCTTGAAGATGTTACAAATAGAGGGTTGGAAGCGGGGTGTAATTTGGTTGGTCTGTGCGATGGGACTTCTATTTGCTTTGCCCAATGGCTTTTACACCAAAGTTGAGGCTTTCAACGATGCAAATGAGATAGGTCGCAAAGGTACTGGTTGGCCCTCATTTTTACCATCTGGCCTTGTTAACCTCGGATTAGACCTCAGAGGTGGGGCACATCTCTTAGGCGAAATTAAACTTGAAGAAGTTTACACGACACGTCTCGAAGCCTTTTGGCCTGAAGTTCGAAATGCTTTGCGTGAACAACGAGCAAAAATTGGTGCTATTCGCCAACAAGAGGGGGATGAAGGGGAGTTACGTGTCCGCATTGGTAACCCAGAATTTATGGATGATGCGCTAGACACTGTGCGAACTTTAGCTCGGCCTGTGTCGTCCATAGCAGGTGGCATGACTGACGATATTGTGGTGACTGCAGAGGGGGATCAATTAATTGTAACGTTATCCCAAGCAGAAAAACTGGCAACTGATAACCGAACTATGGCACAGTCACTTGAGATTATTCGTCGTCGAGTCGATGAGGCTGGGACACGTGAACCTACCATTCAGCGGCAAGGAAATGATCGAGTTTTAATTCAGGTACCAGGGCTTGGTTCTGCGCAGGAGTTGAAAGATCTCATTGGGACACCTGCATTATTAACATTTCAAACCGTTGTCGGTCAGACAAGCAACCCAAATGGTGCTGCTGGAGTTGGTAACGAGTTGGTACAATCCGCTGAGGATCAGGAGCTTTACTATATTCTTGAAAGGACCCCAGTTGTAACTGGCGAAGAACTGACCAATGCACAGCCGGCGTTTGACCAAAATGGTCGTCCAGCTGTCAATTTTATGTTCAACACATCTGGAGCCCGAAAATTTGGTCAATATACGGCGGAGCATATTGGTGAACCATTTGCGATTGTCTTGGATGAACAGGTAATTTCTGCTCCAGTTATTCAATCTGCAATAACAGGTGGGTCTGGAATTATTACTGGGAATTTTGACGTGCTGGAGAGCACTAGACTTGCCACATTATTACGCGCTGGGTCACTTCCCGCCAGTTTGGAGTTTTTGGAAGAACGTACGGTTGGTCCGGAGTTGGGCCAAGATAGTATTGATGCGGGAAAGGTGGCGTGCATAGTTGCTTTTGGGTCTGTGTTAATTTTTATGGCATTGTCATATGGCACTTTTGGCCTTTTCGCAAATGCTGCACTAATAATTAATGTTGGTTTAATTTTTGGCCTTTTGTCAATGATTGGGGCTACTCTCACTCTGCCAGGAATTGCAGGCATAGTGCTTACGATTGGAATGGCTGTTGATGCTAATGTCCTTGTTTTTGAACGTATTCGTGAGGAACTTAAAACAGCCAAGGGTCCTGCGCGGGCTATTGAATTGGGTTATGAAAAAGCACTGTCTGCAATTATTGATGCAAATATTACAACGCTATTAACTGCGGCAATACTTTTCTACTTTGGGGCTGGGCCTGTTAAAGGTTTTGCGATCACTTTAGGGCTGGGCATCATAACATCTGTCTTTACGGCAATATTTGTGACCCGGATTATGATTGTGATTTGGTTTGAACGCCGCAAGCCAAAAATATTGGAGGTGTAGGCGATGCGCTTAAGACTTGTTAATGAGAATACTGCATTCGATTTTTTTAAAAAATGGAAAATTTGGGTTGGTTTATCATCCATTTTGATAATTTGTTCTATCGCCTCAACCCTAGTTATAGGCTTAAACTTTGGCATAGACTTTAAAGGTGGCACTACCATTAGAGCGGAAAGCACTAGTCCAATAGATGTGGCGGTCTATCGTTCTGCTATGGAACCTTTAATGCTGGGTGATATTTCAATTGCTGAAGTTTTTGACCCTACTTTTCGATCTGATCAACACGTCGCACAAATCCGTATTCAAACTCAAGAAGGACAGGAGTCAGTGGCTTCTAATATTGTAATTCAAGTTCAGGCTGTGTTGCGAGATATAGCACCTGACATAATATTTCCGTCTGTTGAGTCAGTCGGTCCTAAAGTGTCTGGAGAACTAATTCAGTCTGCTGCCTGGGCGGTGTTTATCGCAATGACGGTAGTTTTGATTTATATTTGGTTGCGATTTGAGTGGCAATTTGCGGTTGGAGCCGTTGGTGCTATTGTACATGATATAGTTTTAACTATTGGAGTTTTTTCAGTACTTCAAATTAAGTTTGATTTAGCCATTATTGCAGCTTTACTGACGATAGTTGGATATTCCCTTAATGATACAGTAGTTGTGTTCGACAGGGTTCGAGAAAATCTTCGACGTTATAAGAAAAAAGATTTGGCCGAAGTATTGAACATGTCTATCAATGAAACACTTAGTCGAACTGTAATGACATCGGTTACAACATTGCTGGCATTAGTTTCTCTATTTGTTTTGGGTGGAGATGTTATACGTGGTTTTGTCTTTGCAATGATATGGGGGGTATTAGTTGGTACATATTCCTCAGTATTCGTTGCCAGCTCCACGTTACTCTCCCTCGGGGTAAAGCGTGATTGGTCAAAGACCAACAACACTGATGGGAACCAATTTGCAAATATCGACGCTTAAATGCGGTTAACGGAAATAACCTTTGAAGAGGGTCGACCAGTAGACGGGTATGGGCCAAATTTTTTTCGAATTGCGGGAGAAGTGTTTGAAGGGCAGGTTGCAATATTACCGAATTCCTGTGGGCATTGGCTCGGATTTGAAGACCCTACTCCGTTTGTTTTGGCAGCGAATGATTTAGATGTAGTCTTCGTGGGAACAGGAGCACAAATCTGTCAAATTCCACTAAACTTTAGAACAGCGTTGGAAGATGCGGGTATCGGTGTTGAGATAATGAACTCGCCAACCGCCTGCCGCACCTATAACGTTATGCTTTCGGAGGGTAGGCGTATTGGCTTAGCCCTGATTCCGGTTTGAGCGATGTTAAAAGTTTCAAACTTAAGTGTTGGGCGGGGTAGAATATCTTTACTAAACGACGTGAATTTTATGCTAAAGGCAGGTCAGGCGCTAGTTTTGCGCGGACCAAATGGTGTTGGAAAAACGACTTTGCTTCGTTGTGTTGCTGGTCTGCAGGACCCTCTATTAGGTGATATTAATCTGGAAGGGTCCGTGGCCTACGCGGCACACGCAGAGGGGATCAAGGGATCGATGAGTGTCTTTGAAAACTTGAAGTTCTGGGCTGACGTGTATGGCGGATCGATGACGGAAGAAGTCCTTCTTGCATATAAACTAAACGATCTAGCTCAAAGGCCAGCGGCAAATTTGTCAGCGGGGCAAAAACGCCGCCTAAGCTTAACAAGAATGTTGGTAACAGGTTGCGACCTTTGGATAATGGATGAACCTACAGCATCCTTAGATGCCGAAAATATAGCTTTGTTTTACATGACTATTGATAGTCACTTGCAGGCGGGCGGTGCTGCATTGTTGAGTGCGCACAACGACCTTAATATTAACGCAGAAACGCTTGATCTGGCACAGTTCTGTAAAGCTAGAAGTATCGTTACCTCCAACTTTGATGAGCCGTTGGAATGATTCAGTTATTCACAAGAGACGTTGTTCTTTCCGTGAGATCTGGTGGTGGTTTTGGTTTGGCTTTAGTGTTTTTTTTAATTTTAGTCGTTCTTATGCCATTTGCCTTAGGCCCAGATCAGTCTGTATTAGCAAAAATAGCACCGGGTTTGCTTTGGCTCGGGGCTTTGCTGGCCTGTCTGCTATCATCAGATCGCATTTTTGGGATGGATTATGAGGACGGTACATTGGAGTTACTGGCCACATCTCCCTTACCTTTGGAGAGTGTTTATTTGGCAAAAGCAGCCGCGCACTGGTTCACCACAGGTTTGCCATTATCTTTGGCGGCTCCTGTATTTGGTATATTATTGAATTTAAACCTAGAGGTTGGTGGAGTTCTGTGTCTGTCATTATTGTTGGGCACACCTGCACTTAGTTTGATTGGATCGTTTGGAGCCACCCTGACACTTGGCGTTAGGAGGGGTGGACTTCTATTATCACTTTTAGTGTTACCTTTATATATTCCAACTTTGATATTTGGTGCATTGACGGTTAATGCTGCGGCGTTAGGAAAGGAACTGGATGGGTCTTTAATACCTATTTTAGCAATTACTCTTGGAGCAATTGCAATCTTACCCTTTTTTTCGGCGATGGCGTTGCGGGCTAATCTGCAGTGATATGGCGGTTTATTTAGATTATAAAATTATAAGGCTAAGCTTATGAGCACAAAATTAGGCATGAAGCATTTTTGGCCTTTCTTTTGGAAACTGGCTAATCCCAAGGTTTTTATGCGTTGGTCTGGCTTGTGTTTGCCGTGGATAATCGCCTTGACTGTTCTTTGTCTTGGGACCGGCTTGATTTGGGGGTTTTTTTTAACACCTGATGATGCGCGTCAGGGTTCTACAGTAAAAATTATTTATTTGCATGTTCCTTCGGCTTTTATAGCGATCAATGGTTACTTTGTTATGGTTCTTGGCTCTTTATTTTGGCTGGTACGAAGGCAACATGTGTCAGTTTTAGTCGCCAAAGCCTCTGCCCCCATAGGAATGACTATGACGGTCATTGCGTTGACGACAGGAGCAATTTGGGGACAACCTATATGGGGTACATATTGGGTCTGGGACCCTCGTTTAACTAGCTTTCTAATTCTATTTTTGTTTTATATTGGATATGTGGCCCTCTGGGCTGCTATCGACGATCAAGATAAGGTAGCCGATTTAACATCAGTTCTAGCACTTGTTGGGGCTGTATTTGCAGTACTTAGTCGCTATGCTGTTATTTTTTGGAACCAGGGACTGCACCAAGGTACAACAGTTACTATTGCGGATGGAGTAAGCCAGAAAAATATATCTAGTATCTTTTTTCAACCTCTATTGCTCTCTATGATTGGGTTTGGGCTTTTGTTTCTTACGCTACTTTTGATTGGGGCAAGAACAGAAATACGGGCTCAACGGTTGCAAGTACTAGAAGGGTTGGAGAGGTTGAAATGATGCCTGATCTTGGCAAATATGCAGTGGAAGTGACTAGTGCTTACGGCATAACTTTTTTACTGATTTTAATTATTAGCTTCCTGTATTGGCGTAGAGGTCTGATAATCAAACGTAGACTCATGGCAGCTGAGGCACGAAAGGATGCGTAACTTTCTAGTTGGGGTTCCTTTTTTGCTATTTGGTACTTTTGTTGCATTTGCATTCTTTGGCATGCAGCGTGAAGACCCTGATGTACTTCCTAGCATAAATATTGGAAAAGACGCCCCAAGGGTACAGTTGCAGCCTTTGATGGGCAGTATTCCCTTTGGTCAAAGTGATTTGAGAAATGGCAAGGTAACATTTGTAAACTTTTGGGCGAGCTGGTGCGGTCCGTGCCGAGCTGAGCATCCAACTTTGATGTCACTTTCAGAGAAAGGTATTAATGTATTTGGGGTTAATTATAAAGACGACCAAACAAAAGCTAATCTATTTTTGCAAGAATTAGGCAATCCGTTTACTATGAGTGGAGCTGATCCAGATGCCTCAATGGGGTTGGACTGGGGTGTTTATGGTCTTCCTGAAACTTTTATCATAGGGCCGGATGGAAAGGTACTACTGCGAGTCGCAGGTCCCCTTACACAACGGAACATGAATACTAGAGTGCTGCCAGCTTTGAAAGCTGTCGGGATTAGTTTTCCATAGCCGTTATTATCAGCTTACAGAATTTTATTTTGATATCTACATGCAGCTTTTGGGCGGTTGCCCAGCGCATCGTACAAGGCTCCAGTGGCTTTAACTATTTTTACTGTCTATTTAGGTTAAAAGTGAACTGAACGTGTGCCTGATAGCTTTTGAAGCGGTGGAGAAAATTTTGTAAGTCTAATTCCCTTTACGGCTTCTTTGTACTCTTCTAATGTTGGTGTTCGTCCAAGTATTGCAGAGATAACTACTACAGGTGTTGATCCAAGAAGCGACTCTCCTTTTTTAGTTGCGGAGTCAGCCACAACCCGGCCTTGGAACAGACGTGTTGACGTAGCAAGAACTGTGTCGCCTTTTGCTGCTTTCTCCTGATTGCCCATGCAGAGGTTGCAACCTGGCCGTTCCAAATAAAGAATATTCTCATATTCTGTTCGCGCCACTTGCTTTGGGGCAGTATCATCAAATTCAAACCCGCAGTATTTTTGTAGGATCGCCCAGTCTCCCTCTTCTTTTAATTCGTCAATGATGTTGTAGGTGGGCGCTGCAACGATAAGTGGCGCTTTAAACTCTACTTTGTCGTGGATAGCTTCGAGATTTCGAAGCATATGCGCCACTATTTTAATATCACCTTTGTGCACCATGCAGGAGCCGACAAATGCTAGGTCGATTTTTTTTTCTGCACGATAGTCCGAGATTGGGCGGATCATATCATGGGTATAACGCTTGGAAACATCTTCATTGTGTACATCTGGATCTGCAATCATTGGTTCGTCAATAGTATCAAGGTTAACAACCACTTCAGCAAAATACTTCGCATTTCCATCTGGCATAAGAGCTGGTTTTTTACCCGAGGCTATCTCTGAAATTCTTGTTTCTGCGATATCAATCAGCTTTTTTAGCATGCCGTTCTCATGCTCCATGCCTTTATCAATCATTATCTGAATACGGGACTTTGAGATTTTCAAAGACTCGATCAAAGTGTCATCGTTTGAAATACAGATTGAGGCCTTGGCTTTCATTTCAGCAGTCCAATCTGTAAACGTGAACGCCTGATCTGCTAATAGGGTGCCGATATGAACTTCAATAATACGGCCCTGAAAGACATTGTCTCCGTGCTGAGCTAACATCTGTGATTGTGTGGCGTGTACGACGTCTCGAAAATCCATATGATCTGCCATCTTGCCTTTAAAAGTGACCTTGACAGAATCTGGTATTGGCATCGATGCTTCACCGGTCGAAAGGGCGAGCGCGACCGTTCCGGAGTCTGCACCAAACGCAACCCCCTTGGACATTCGTGTATGACTATCACCACCGATTATAATCGCCCAATCATCGACGGTGATATCGTTAAGGACCTTATGAATTACGTCTGTCATCGAATGGTAGACACCCTTGGGGTCTCGTGCCGTAACTAGTCCAAACTTGTTCATGAATTCCATTAATCTTGGTGTATTGGCTTGCGCATTAAAGTCCCAAACTGACGCCGTGTGGCAACCAGACTGATAGGCGCCATCCACACTAGGAGATAGAATGGTTGCAGCCATTGCTTCAAGTTCCTGGCTTGTCATAAGACCAGTTGTATCTTGGGAGCCGACGATGTTTACTTTAACACGCACATCGGATCCTGCGTGCAGAACCTTACCTGGGGTTGTTCCTAGGGCATTAGCATTGAAAATCTTCTCAACTGCTGTCAAACCCTGACCCTCGTGACTAATTTCTTTTGATAGTGCAAAAATCAGTGGGGCTTCTACACCTAAAGTTCTTGCTGCAAATGACTGGAGTTTCTTTCCAAAGACAATGGCGTAAGAGCCACCAGCCTTCATGAATTCTACCTTCTGTGGTGAGAACGAAGCAGCCATATCAACAAGCTCTTTGTCGCCTTTGGCATCGTACAGTTTTTTATTTTTAGTATTAATTGTTAGGACCGTCCCAGTTTCTACTGAGTAGCGCTGTTCTAGAATGGGATCTCCAGCATTGTTTAGAATTGGATTGCCACTCTCGTCTAACCTTTTGACCCAGTTTTTTAGATCAACGCCAATGCCGCCAGTTACGCCAACTGTGGTAAGAAAAATAGGTGATATACCATTAGTGCCCGCCACCACAGGTGCGATGTTGACAAATGGTACATATGCACTTGCTTTCTTGCCTGTCCAAAGTGCTAAATTATTGACCCCCGACATCCTAGACGAGCCAACTCCCATAGTACCCTTCTCGGCGATTAGCATTACACGCTTGTCAGTATGCTGAAGTTTAAGAGCTTCAATTTCTTTCTGTGCACGTTCTGATATAAAGCATTGACCGTGCAGTTCCCGATCCGCCCGCGAGTGGGCTTGGTTGCCTGGCGAAAGAAGGTCCGTAGAAATGTCGCCCTCTGCTGCAATGTAAGTAACAACTTTGATCTCTTCTTCTACATCTGGCAGCTTTGTAAAAAACTCAGCTCTGACATAGCTTTCGAGCAGCTCCTGAGCAATTTTGTTGCCTGCTTCATAAGCTTCGGTAATTCGATTGGTATCTGCTTCATAAAGGTAAACTTGGGTCTTTAAAACCGCTACCGCCATTTTCGCAATTTCAAGATCATCATTGAATGCGAGATTCAAAAGAACTGCAACGGATGGACCACCCTTCATGTGGGACAGAAGTTCTAAAGCAAAATCTCTGTTGATTTCTTTGATCAGTGTTTTGCCACTCACAATCTCCTCAAGAAACTGCGCCTTTCCCGCCGCTGCGCTAGTTGTACCAGGTAGAGTGTTGTAGATTAAGTGACTAAGTGAATCGCTACGATCTTTATGATCTAAGTCCTTGATCTGTAAAACAATTTCTTCTATCAAAGAACCATCTTCAATTGGTTTGGGGTGCAAACCTTGAGCCTTGCGGACTTCTATCTCTTTTAGATATTCTTTATATAAACTCATGATTGTTTCGGCTAACTTTCTGCTCTACCGGCCTCTTGGTAAGTTTATCGGGTAGGCCAAATAATAAAGACGGTTGATGCCCTGATTTCGTACACAAAAATCTTCTGTTCTTCAAGTCTTTTGAATGGATTGTATTGGGCCTGGTGGATTTATTAAATCAGATATTAAAGACCCATAAGTTACAATTTTTCTTCAGTTTCTGTTTGAGGTTCAGGGCTATATTTCCAACGGCGGTGAATCCAAAACCAATTACCAGGATCTTTTACGATACGTTTTTCAAGGGCTTTAGTTGCCTTTTGCGTCATAGTGAGGGGATCTGAATGTTTGATAGGTTTGCCAATTTCTACGTTAAAACTTAAACAGTCAGGGTTTCGCATCGAAAAGTAAGGTAAGAAAAGTGCATTTGATTTTACAGCAAAAGTTGCTGCTGTTAACGCGGTGCGAGCAGGGCGGCCCAAAAAGTCTATAAAAGGGCCGTCAGGCACTGCAATGTCAATTAATAACACCAAGGTTGCACCCTTTTTTAATGACTTATAAAAGCCAAGAGTGCCCTGAGGGCCTGGTAAAAAAACTTGGCCAGATCTTCCCTCGATTAGAAGCGTTTTTTGATAATGATAATCAAAGTATGGATTTGACATTGGCCTTATTAAGCCGCCGACTTTAATTCCGTGTCTGTATAGCGCTGCCCGAAAAGCTTCGTGATTTCCAAAATGACCTGAGAAAAACATAATCGGTCGACCCTCGGAATGTGCCTTTAGAAGAGCTTCCAAACCATCTCCCCAAAGTTTTATTTCAGGACTATGAGCTTGAAAATCGGCAGGGTACATATTTTCTAAAAAAGTACGTCCAGCATTATCTAGAACTTGCTTCGCAATTATTGTTTTTTGTTCATTCGAAAATTCTGGATAGATTAAATTTAGATTATCTAAAGTACGTTTTCTGTAACCAGTAATGTAGCCCAAAGGGCCCCTCAATAAGGCACCCATAAGCCAGTGGCGAAACAAATATGGAAGTAGTCTCATTAATCTAAAAAATAACATTAAAACATGGCTAGAGAACCATTCCTTAAATGTTCCGTTTCGATCAGCTTTTTCAGTCATTTTCGGGGTTGGCCTCGGTTAATCTTTCTCGATACCAAACGTATAAACCTGCAGTGACAATCACAATTGCGCCCAGTAAGGTAAAGATGTCTGGCATTTCGCCAAAAATTATAACACCAAAAGAAATTGCAAATAAAAGGCCTGCATATCCAAAAGGTGCGATATCACTAGCCTGTGCTGTAGCAAACGCACGTATGATAAAAAGGTGACCAATAATTCCTAATAAAATTAATGCTATTAAAATAGGTATATCGTTTTGTGCTATTGGTTGCCAAAAGAACGGGACAATCAGTGACGCAAAACATGCACCAAAAAACCCTTGATAAAACAAAGCCCTCCAAGGACCATCATCCCTAACAAAACGGGTGGCCAGCGCGTAAATAGCGAAGAAAACTGCTCCTATAAGTGGTACCAGTGACATTGTTGTCATTACAGACGTACCGGGTCGGATTAAGATCATTGCGCCAATAAATGCAGCTATAATACCAAAAACCCGTCGTTTCCCTATGCGTTCTCTCAGTACCAAAACTGCGCCTAATGCAACCATCACTGGTGCCACTTGCATTAAGGCTGTGGCATCAGCCAAAGGTAGGTAAATTACCGCGAGAAAAAATAGATAACTACTTGTTGTTGTGGCAAAACCTCTAAGGGCGTGTAGTCGAAAGTGATTGCTACTTAGCAGAGATTGGCCTGAAATTATAAGAAATGCGCCTATTAAAATGGCTTGTGATACAAAACGTAGCCATACAATTTGAGCTACGGGAACACGGTGACCTAAAGTCTTAGCCATCACATCCATGGATGCCATGCATAGGACTCCTAAAATCATCCATGCTGCGCCAAGTTGGGCTGTTGTCAATTTCATGCTGGCGGCCTTGGAAGCCCAACACCAATCATACTATCTCTTGTAACCCAATTTGCGAGTTCTGCCTCGGATAGTCCTACTGACTCTGCCGGTTGATAAGGTAGGATTATGTATCGCATGTCGGCAGTGCTGTCATGCACGCGTATTTGGATTTTCTGGTTAAATTCCAATCCAAATTCTGATAACACCTTGCGTGGTTCAACTACGGCTCTAGATCTGTACGCACGAGATTTATACCAATCTGGGGGCAAGCCAAGTAGATTTCGTGGGTAACATGAGCAAAGCGTACAGACTATTACATTATGAACTTTTTCGGTATTTTCTAATGCAATTAAATGCATTGGACCTATGTCAAATCCCATTTCTCTGGACGCTTGACTAGCATCTTCTATTAGTGCGTATTTAAAGGCTGGGTCGGTCCAGGCTTTTGCTACAAGGCGAGCACCATTAGCGGGACTGCGTGCGTCCATAGTATTAATTTGATCTTGAATTTGGGTGGCCGAAACGTGGCCTTTTTCTATCAATAGTTCTCTAACTGCTATTTCCATCACCTGCCAATAAGTCAGATCTCTATCATCATCAGCGCGATAAGGATGTCCTGATGGCGAGAGTGGTTCGTGGTGGTCATGAGGCATTTAAAGGCTCCAACCAATGTTCATAAATTTCTGCTTCAACAACATCATCAGGGTTTTCGGCTCTAGGTCCCCAGACCTCACTCATTCGAAAGCGTACACGTAGTAAACGATTTTTAGTCGGCGTTAGACGATACGCATTTTGTTCTGGATTATTGAAGGTGCCGACGCTTCGTTCAATAGTCCCAACTTTGCCTCGTAGGTAGCCTGGTGTTCTGACGTGACCTGGAGGCCATTGACTAAGTACTCGTACTTTCATGAGGCGTCACCATAGGTTGCCCCACGAGATTTTATTATTTCCATCTTTGTAGCTAATTCTAAAGTAGAAAAAGCTCCCACTTCAATCATATTTTGGCAAATAGAGGAAATCCATCGTTCATAGTAACTCATGTTCTCATAGGTTTCTTCACCCATATCTTCGAGCACTCGACGTAGGCTATCAGTATTCATCAAACCAGCGGACGAGGAGATTACCAACAAGGCGTCTACTCGTTTTTCCCATAGTGCAAAGTCATGTTGCTCATGATCAATTTTGCCAGCTGGATCGCCGCCCATATCGTGCCATCTTTTTCCAAAAAAACTACTCATAATATAAAGCTAGGTGTGGCCATTAGAATTGTCCAGCAATCTGATTCAGTTTAAATTTTCAACTATTTCTTCAATTATTTCATAGTTAGAAAGTCTTAGGGATGTTTGATTTGTAAGCTAGTTTTCGAATATCCGTTTAAAAATGGTCCCAACATGTTTTGTGTGATATTCAAGATCAAATTTGTCCTCTATCTCTTCAACAGTCATTACTTTCATAACATCGGGGTCTGCCTTGAGCTCTGTCAAAAAATCAGCCCCTTGCTCCCAAACCCGCATAGCATTTTGTTGAACTAAACTGTAGCTATCTTCTCGACTCACACCTTTTTGAGTGAGCGCTAAAAGTACTCTTTGGGAATGAATGAGACCCTTGAACTTGTTCATATTAGCTATCATATTTTCAGGATAAATAACTAATTTATCAATTACGCTCGTTAATCTAAAAAGGGCAAAGTCTAAAGTTATAGTAGCATCTGGCCCAATGTTGCGTTCAACTGAGCTGTGTGAAATATCTCGTTCATGCCATAGGGCAACGTTCTCCATTGCCGGTATAACACACATACGTACGAGCCGTGATAAGCCGGTAAGATTTTCCGTCAGTACTGGATTTCTCTTATGCGGCATTGCTGAGCTGCCCTTTTGACCCTTCGAAAAAAACTCTTCTGCCTCCAAAACTTCCGTGCGTTGCATGTGGCGTATTTCAATGGAAATATTTTCAATTGAGCTGGCAATAACTCCAAGTGTTGCAAAAAATGCTGCATGGCGGTCTCTGGGTATGATCTGAGTACTAATGGGCTCTGGAACTAGGCCTAGTTTTTCGCACACATGTGTTTCAACCGCTGGATCGATATTAGCGAATGTTCCGACGGCTCCCGAAATTGCGCCAGTCGCTATTTCAACTCTTGCGGCTCGCATTCGGGATAAATTGCGATTCATTTCGGCATAAAACCGAGCAAAGGTTAATCCCATTGTGATTGGTTCAGCATGAATGGCGTGACTACGTCCAATGCGGATAGTATCCTTATGTTCGAACGCACGACGCTTCAACGCCGCCAATAATTCGATAATGTCAGCTATCAATATGTCTGCTGCCTGTGTGAGTTGTACATTAAATGCCGTATCTAATACGTCAGAACTAGTCATACCTTGATGAACAAATCGTGCTTCATCGCTGCCCACTATTTCGGATAAGTGAGTGAGGAAGGCAATTACATCATGTTTTGTAACGGCTTCAATTTCATTTATTCGTTCAACGTCAAAATCAATATCCTTTGCTTTCCAAACGGCATCAGCATTGGCCTGTGGTATCACGCCCAGTTTAGCTTGGGCATCACAGGCATGAGCTTCAATTTCATACCAAATACGAAATTTAGCTGCTGACGACCAAATAGAGACCATTTCAGGGCGAGAATAACGTTCTATCATAGGTTGATAACCTTTTACGTTTTAAGTTTTCAAGCTGCCTCTAGCCTAGCAAGCCTTGATACTCAAGCGATGGGTCGTATTGTACCAAGTAAATATGGTATTTTAGGTTACCCGTAGACCCTGGTAGCATTTGCGAATGTAAGAAACTATACTATTGTATGAGATATCTCATGGCTTCTCGGTACAAGTCATCATTTGTAATTACATTAAGATTGGAAACCCTATCAGTGGGTAAATGTTTTATGGATTTTACTGGATGTTTTTGGAATATTAACCGCGTTATCAATGATAATAGGCAATCCAAAAAATTTATCTACACAGGGCAGTGTGAAATCTCTGATGGAAGGTATTTCGAAAATGGAGAGATAATATCGGATGATGGAAAAAAATCTTTAAGTAGTAAGTCCTATATTTGGAAACCTACCGGGCATGGAATAGATAGCTATTTTGATGATGGTCTTTTCTTTCATAGAATTGATTTGACCTGTTTGATGCCAACAGCCAACCATTTATGTGGTGAGGATTATTATGAGGTCGGCTATGATTTCAAAGGTTGGCCACAGTGGGGCGCAAAATGGTGTGTGCAGGGACCAAGAAAAGATTATGAAATGTATAGTAATTACTCAAAACTTTGATTTGAGAGCTTGCTAAAATATCACCGCAGCGGGTAAACGTTTGAGGTATATAATTTACAAGGAAGTTGGATATGACAACGGCGACCAATAATAGTGTTCTTATAGAAGTACTGCTGCTCAACGAAGGTCGAAGGGGTTTGCTTATCAAGCAACTGACTTTAGTGTTTCTGGGTATTGTCGTTCTTATCTTATCCGCAAAGATAAAAATTCCAATGTTTCCAGTTCCAATGACCATGGGTACTTTTGCAGTCTTAAGTATTGGCGCCGCTTACGGTCCGCGTTTGGGGTTAACCACAGTTATTGGTTACATGCTTATTGGGGCATTAGGTTTTGATGTGTTTGCTGGCTCATCAGCTGAAAAACTTGGCATCACCTATATGATGGGAAGTACAGGTGGGTATTTAGTTGGATATGTCCTTGCTGTTTTAGGATTGGGCTGGGCAGCCCGCCAAGGTTGGGATCGCTCGATACTAAAAATGGCAGGAACTATGGTTGTTGGAAATATAATAATATATGTTCCTGGTCTTCTTTGGTTAGCGGTCCTTTATGGCTGGGATCAGCCAATTTTCGCATGGGGGCTAACTCCATTCTTGTTTGGAGACCTTATAAAATTGTCTCTCGCCGCACTGTTATTGCCAAGTCTATGGAAATTTGTAAACAAAGTAGGCCGGCTTAAATAAGATTTTTTTGGTATAAAAGGGATTGGCTAATCATTAGCTTTTTTGCTGATAGCGCCGATTTTAAATTTGATTACCCATAAGCGCTTCGTCAAACCCATAAGTGGTTAAGTTTTCAAAACCCTCGTCTGTTACTAGAACCTGATCCTCTAATTTTATTGAAAAGTCACCTCCTTCTGGAGAGACTAAGGCTTCAACGCAGAGTACCATTCCGACCTGAATCTCATACTCAAATGCACCATCAACAAGCTGATCTGGATAGGCAATTAGTGGCCATTCGTCGCATAGACCAACACCGTGCATCATACACCCGTACTTTTGGACCTGGTAATTCGCATTCAAACGGTGACAGTTTTCTGATAGGGTGCGCATAGAAACACCGGGCGCAAGCATTTGCATATTCCGTTGTATATGTTCACGTGCATGTTGCATGGCTGCGATCATATCGGGACGGGGGGCTTTGTCTCCAATCCACCAGCTTCGTGATATGTCAACGCAGATACCATAACTTCCTATTAAATCTGTATCAAAACTGACGATTTCATTATTCTGGACAAATCTTGGTCCGCACTCTTGGAACCAAGGGTTTGTCCTTGGCCCTGAAGTGAGAAGTCTGGTTTCTATCCATTCTCCCCCTCGTTTTATATTTTCTGCATGTAAGACTGCCCAAATATCATTTTCACTCATATCTTTTGATGGCACCCCATCACGTGCAGCGGCCTCCATTTTATAGACAGCAGTTTCACATGCGTGGCTGGCACAACGCATGGCTTTGATTTCATCTGGTCCTTTTATTACCCGAGCTTTTTCTGTTAACTCTTCACCCTCCATCACTTCAAAACCTTTTTTTTCGAGAGCACGCAGGCCGACCATCATAATTTTATCTACTGCCAGTCGTAGATTTCCACCGCCATGTTTGGCGACAAGATCCTTCACTTCCTGGCTAAACTTTTCAGCGGCAATATAGGCCATATCTCCTCTGTCAAAGTAGAAAAAGTCTGCGCCAGAACGTTGTTCGCAAACTAAAGGGTTAAATTCAGATAAGAATGGTGAGTTTTTATAATCCCACATCACCATATACCCGTCAGCACATACGATCAAAGCGCGGAAGGGATTGTGCGTGTTCCAGAGTTGCATATTTGTGCTGTCACTGGCGTAGCGAATATTTAGTGGATCGAAGACTAACAAAGCGCCATAGTTGCGGGAGTTTACTCCATCAACTAATCTCTTATGACGAAATTTTCGCATAGCTTGAAGGTCTGGAAGTTTTAGTCCTGCTTGGGCCCACTCATCAAACGCAAGTTTAGTTGGTCCTATTTCGATGCGGTCCATATCATTGAGAGTATTATCGCCGGTAAAAAAACCTTTGGAAGGGTCTATTTTACGAGTTTGGCTAAAGTTTACAGTCATGGTATACCTCCTGGTTGCTCCAACCGTTGCGTTTGAGAAGGTGGCATGTCAGGTTTGTTTGCGACATATTTTGATATTTATTGTTTAGGGTTTGGTTTATGGTCGAAATCTTACAGGATTACATTCCGTATGACGTTTCGGTTAAACAAGCTTTGCCTGGGATAGCGCCACTAGCACCAGATGGTTGGATAACAGAGGATGAAGCCTTTGCAGGTCAAATGGCAGAGCGTGATCGTTTGATTTCTGAGATTCCGGAAAAGGTATTTTGTGATTCTGGGGCTTCTTTTGATGCAAAGAATGAAGTTTTGGATCAAATTCTGCAATTGTTACGCGGTCGTCCTAATTACAAAATCAGTAACACCGATGTTATTCGTCCTGATGGAGTAATAGTAAAACTTGAGGGTGATCCCCTATTAACTGCGGCCCGATTAGTTCAAGAAGACCTTTGCTTACACGAAAAGAGCGCTGACGGCGAACATGTCTTAACAGCTGGAGTGTTGTGTTTTCCGGCCAGTTGGACACTGTCTGAAAAAGTGGGTCGTCCTCTAAGTGCAGTGCATGGGCCAGTCGTTGAGTATGATGAAAATATTGCAAAACGAGTTCAGCGGCTATTTGATGGTATACAAAGTGGTCGTCCAGTATGGCGTTTTAACCTATTACAATATATCCGCCCTGATCTTTATCAGCCGAGGAAAGAGGCGGACGCACGAAGGGTAGATCAAGATTATGGTAGTGGTGATTATACTCGAACTGAGCATCAATCCCTAGTCCGGATGCCAAAAACTGGTTCGGTTCTATTTTCGATTCATACCTATATTATAAAAAATAAATCTAAGATTTTGAGATAAAATTAGACACAATAAAAAACCACTCAGTAAACTTAAAAAGTTATATTTTAAGACAAAAAAGGCGCCCCATTTGTGGACGCCTTTTAAAATACATGAATATTTAGCAGCTGTAATACATGCCAAACTCTACTGGGTGGGGCGTGTGCTCGTAATGCAGCACTTCCTCCATCTTCAAGTCGATATAACCGGCGATTTGATCTTCTGTGAACACACCACCTTCGGTCAGAAAGCCCATATCAGCTTTGAGTTCGTCCAATGCTTCACGAAGGGAGCCACACACTGTTGGTATGTCAGCTAATTCTTCTGGTGGTAGATCGTATAGATCTTTATCAGAGGCCTCTCCAGGATGAGTTTTATTTTTAATACCATCCAGACCTGCCATCAATAAGGCGGCAAAGCATAGATAAGGATTTGCGGCTGGGTCAGGAAACCTTGCCTCAACTCGCTTGGCTTTCGGAGATTCGGCCCATGGAATTCGAACACAGCCTGATCTGTTGCGTGCTGAATAGGCCCGTAAGACTGGAGCTTCAAAACCTGGAATTAATCGTTTGTAACTATTTGTAGCTGGATTGGTGAAGGCATTCAGTGCTTTTGCATGTTTTAGAATGCCACCAATGAAATAAAGTGCTTCGTTGGACAAATCTGCATATTTATCTCCAGCAAAAATTGGTTTCCCATCTTTCCATATTGACATATTAACATGCATGCCTGTGCCGTTATCGCCTGCAATTGGCTTTGGCATGAAGGTTGCTGTTTTTCCATAAGCGTGAGCTACGTTGTGGATTACATACTTATACTTCTGCAGTTCGTCAGCTTGATGAGTGAGTGGCCCAAAAATTAGACCCAGCTCATGCTGACAACTAGCGACCTCATGGTGATGTTTGTCAACTTTCATGCCCATACGCTTCATAGTTGAGAGCATTTCGCTACGTATATCTTGGGCGTCATCAATCGGGTTTACAGGAAAATAGCCGCCTTTTACCCCGGGCCTGTGACCCATATTTCCAATTTCGTAGTCACTGTCGGTATTCCAAGAGGCATCTACCGCATCAACTTCATACGAAACTTTATTAATTTTGTTTTCAAACCTTACGTCATCAAAAAGGAAAAATTCAGCTTCTGGACCCATGTAAGCAACATCGCCAATCCCTGAGGACTTTAAATACGCCTCAGCGCGGAGGGCACAGCCTCGTGGGTCTCTAGCATAACTTTCTCCAGTATCTGGCTCCACCACTGTACAATGAATACATAATGTCTTTTCTGCATAAAATGGATCAATGTAAGCACTATCGGTGTCGGGCATCAACTTCATGTCAGACTCTTCAATTGATTTCCATCCAGCTATAGATGAACCATCGAACATGAAACCTTCATCTAGAAAGTCTTCATCTACTTGATCTGCACAAACTGTCACGTGCTGTAGCTTTCCTCTTGGATCCGTGAAACGGATGTCAACGTATTCAATACTTTCCTCGGTGATCTTTGATAAAAGAGTTTTACTCATAGATTTCCTCCTTCGAAATCATTTTTAAATTGCTTCGTCACCAGTTTCACCGGTTCGAATACGAATTGCCTGTTCAATTGACGACACAAATATTTTTCCATCACCAATTTTATCTGTTTTTGCCGCGTCGCAGATAGCCTGAATAGCGCCTTCGACAAGATCATCCGTTAAAACAACTTCAATTTTAACCTTTGGAAGAAAGTCGACAACGTATTCGGCACCTCGATAGAGTTCAGTATGTCCCTTTTGACGTCCAAAACCTTTAACTTCCACTACCGACAGACCTTGTACTCCGATATCTTGTAGAGCTTCTTTCACTTCATCGAGTTTGAACGGTTTAATTGTTGCTTCGATTTTCTTCATCGTGACCCCCTTAACGTAAAAACTATTTCGTAAATTTCACTTTTTTGCTAAGCATACAATCTTTGTAGTGGATCATTTCTGAGGAAAAGATGTAATAGAAGGCTCCTTGATTAAAAAATAAGCACAATGGTTTTTTTTTGTGCAATGTTGTATGGTTTCTGGAGGTTTATTAATATAAAAGGATCGAGAGTTATCAAAGTTTTCAGTGAAATTTCTTTAAACTAAAAGAGTAAATAAAATTAGCACCCAAACAGTGATTTTTCCTCTCGCATCCTCGTAATCTCTTTGCTACAGACCTTTTGAGATTAACGGTTCTTCGGATCCGATAGATGTTTTGCGGGTATGGCGAAATTGGTAGACGCACCAGATTTAGGTTCTGGCGCCGCAAGGCGTGGGGGTTCAAGTCCCTCTACCCGCACCAATATTTGAAAAAGGAATGGAAATGCAGGTTACAGAGACCCTTAACGAAGGTTTAAAACGTGGATATAATATTGTTGTAACTGCGGCTGAGTTATCTGCGAAAGTTGATGAAAAATTGATAGAATCTCAGCCTACAATTGAGATGAAGGGTTTTCGTAAAGGTAAAGTGCCTCTGGCGCTTCTGAAAAAGCAGTATGGACAGCGCATGATGGGCGAAGCAATGCAGGAAAGCATTGATGGCGCAATGTCGAAACACCTTGAAGACAGTGGTGAACGTCCAGCAATGGAGCCAGCAGTTAAAATGACTAATGAGGACTGGAAAGAGGGGGATGACGTAAATGTCGAAATGTCCTATGAGGCTCTTCCTAAGATTCCAGAATTAAATTTTAAGTCCATAAAATTAAATAAAATGACGGTAAAAGCTGACAAAAAATCTGTTGATGAGGCTCTTTCTAATTTAGCCGAAACCGCTCAAGATTTTGAGGATCGTAAAAAAGGCTCAAAGGCAAAAGATGGCGATCAAATCACAATAGACTTTTTAGGAAAAGTGGATGGCGAAGCTTTTGAGGGTGGAACGGCAGAAGATTACCCTTTGGTTCTGGGATCAAATTCTTTTATTCCAGGTTTTGAAAAACAATTATTAGATACCAAGGTAGACCAAGAAATTGTGGTAAACGTTAAGTTTCCAAATGACTATGGTTCTGAAAATTTGGCAGGTAAAGATGCGGTATTTGAATGCAAAGTTAAAGGTATAAAATCACCGAAAGCTATGTCAATTTCTGATGATCTTGCGAAGAAGTTTGGTGCTGAAGACCTAAAAGGATTGCGGACGCAAGTTACTGAGCGTTTGGAAACCGAATACACTGGAGCTTCCCGCGCTGTCATTAAAAGAGATTTACTCGACAGTCTGGACAAGTTGGCGAAGTTCGAGTTGCCTCCTTCCTTGGTGGAGGCTGAAGCTGGACAAATTGCGCACCAACTATGGCATGACGAAAACCCTGAAGTAGAGGGCCATGATCACCCTGATATTAATCCTACGGAAGAACATAACAATCTAGCTGTGCGAAGAGTTCGTCTTGGCCTACTATTGGCTGAGGTGGGCCAAAAGGCTGAAATTCAGGTTACAGATTCAGAGATGACGCAAGCAATAATGAACCAGGCTCGTCAGTACCCTGGAAAAGAGCGAGAATTTTTTGAGTTTGTTCAGCAAAACCAACAAATGCAGCAGCAAATGCGGGCTCCATTGTTTGAAGACAAAGTAGTAGATTATATTTTAGAGCTGGCAGTAGTTACCGAAAAACCTACGTCAAAGCAGGATTTACAAAAGTATGTGGAGGCTCTGGACGAGGAGGTTGTTCAATTGCCTAAAGCTAAATCCAAAGCGAAGCCAAAATCTAAACCCAAAGCTAAATCTTAAGCGTTTAAAAGCGCCACCTATTAAAGATGTGGCGCTTTTAATGTTAAAGGGTTTTTATTCAGTGGTATTATCTGTGTCTTCGTCCTTATTAACAACAGGCTTATCATCCTGATCGTCATTGCCAAAGTCGTCTAACCCCGCAGAGCCAATGTCATCGAACAGCTCTTGGATTTCGAACTCCGCCACAGCCTCTTCTTCAGCCGCTACATCTTGAATAGATTTGCCCGCGGCCTGAAGTTCTGCCTCTTCTGTTGAGCGAGCAACGTTGAGTTCAATTTTTACTTCAACTTCAGGATGTAAGCGTACTGAAAGAGAATGTATCCCTAAGTCTTTAATCGGGGCCTCAAGTATTACCTGTTTTTTGTCAACACTGAAACCTGCCTCTCCAGCCGCGTCAGCTCCATCTCGTGTGGTAACAGACCCATAGAGAGACCCTGCGTCGGATGCTGAACGGATCACAACAAATTGTTGCCCGTTCAATTTTGCTGCCAAAGCCTCTGCTTCAGCTTTACTTTCTAAATTTTGCGCTTCTAATTGTGTTTTTTGTGCCTCGAACCCAGAGATGTTGGCTTCTGAAGCTCTCAAAGCTTTGCCAGATGGGATTAAAAAATTACGAGCGTACCCCTGTTTTACATTAACTACATCGCCCATTTGGCCCAATTTAGCTACTCTTTCCATCAGGATAATTTGCATTTCAATTTCCCCCTATTTTACGGCGTATGGTAGCAAAGCTAGAAAGCGTGCGCGTTTAATAGCGCGGGCTAACTCACGTTGTTTTTTTGCAGATACGGCAGTGATACGCGATGGTACAATCTTTCCACGCTCTGATATATAACGCTGGAGTAGACGTGTATCTTTATAATCAATTTTTGGTGCGTTATCACCGGAAAAAGGACATACCTTTCTACGGCGAAAAAATGGTTTTGTTCCCATGACTTAGCGCTCCTTATGTTCGACGTTCGCGGCGTTCGCCACGTTCGCCACGATCACTACGATCTTCACGTTTTTGCATTTGAACAGATGGACCTTCTTCATGGCCATCTACGCGAATAGTTAACAAGCGCATGACGTCTTCATGCAAGCCCATCAGGCGTTCCATCTCCTTGACAGCGTCTGAGGGGGCATCTGTTTTTAGAAAGGCATAGTGACCTTTACGGTTTTTGTTAACTTTATACGCCATGGTTTTGACGCCCCAATATTCATGCTCAACGACGGAGCCGCCGTTTTCGCTTAGAATACCGGAAAATTCTTCAATTAATGCTTCCGCCTGTGTATTTGACAGGTCCTGACGCATAATAAAGACATGCTCATAAAATGACATGTGATTTCCCATTTTTAGGTGCGCTTCAAAGATCAGATATTAAACCGCAGTCTGATCACGAGAGGCCGCACGGAAGTGTTTGAACTGCGGATAATTGCGTTTGCCATAGGTGGCGTCTGTGTGCAAGGAAATTGGCAACATAATTAGAATTTTATGGTTGTAGAGCTTGGCACAGTTTTTTTAAAACATATCAACCTTTAGCAGAAGTTTCTAAATATAAATACTTGCTGAATTCAGGTCGGCCGTTGCGTCAAGTAGGGTCACCAGATATGTAAAACCAAATCTAATGTTTTAAAAAGGAATAAAAATGAGGGCATTTGTTTTTCCGGGACAAGGTGCACAATCAATTGGTATGGGAAAGGCTTTGGCCTTGGCTTATCCTGCAGCTAAGGCGGTATTCGATGAGGTTGATGATGCCTTAGGGCAAAATCTTTCTAAACTCATATGGGACGGTGATATCAATACGTTAACCTTGACTGAAAATGCTCAGCCTGCGCTGATGGCAACTTCGATTGCAGCTCTGTATGCATTAAAAGCTGAGGGCGTTGCGTTAGAAACAGCTTCTTTTGTTGCTGGGCATTCTTTAGGAGAATATTCTGCATTAGCAGCAGCAGGTGCAATCTCAATTGCAAATACTGCCCGCCTGTTGCGTATTCGTGGTGTTGCAATGCAGCAGGCCGTACCTGTTGGAGTTGGGGCAATGGCTGCAGTCCTAGGGTTGGATTTCAAAACCGTAACAGCAGTGGCTGAGGTGGCGTCTCAGGGCGAGGTTTGTCAGGCCGCTAATGATAATGATCCTGGGCAAGTGGTCGTATCTGGGCATCAGGGCGCGGTCGAACGGGCACTTGTCTTGGCTAAAGAGGCTGGTGCTAAACGCGCGGTTTTGCTGCCAGTAAGCGCGCCGTTTCATTGTAAATTAATGGAACCTGCAGCCGTGAGGATGAAGGTTGCACTTGAAGAAGTCGAAATTGCGATACCAGTCTTACCTTTGATTTCTAATGTGAAAGCGTCCGCCGTTAACGACCCATCAACCATTAGGTCACTGCTTGTAAAGCAAGTGACTGGTTCTGTTCGATGGCGTGAGTCAATTATATTCTTAGCCGCAGAAGGCGTAACTGAAATTTGGGAAATAGGCGCGGGTAAGGCGTTGTCTGGTATGATCAGACGAATTGACCGATCTTTGACTTGCCAAACTATTGGATCGCCTGAGGATATCGGCAAAGCCATAATTGCTTAATTTCTAAACAAAACGTTATCGAGCTATTGTTGTAGCTAAGTGATGGAGTTAGTGCGCCTTGCCTGCTATTATTTTTTAAAATAGGAGAGTTTTATGTTTCGTTTGGATAAAAAAACGGTATTAATTACGGGTGCGTCAGGTGGCATAGGCGGTGAAATCGCGCGTACTTTGCATAGAGCAGGTGCAACTGTTGCACTTTCGGGAACTCGTGTCGCTCCCTTGCAAGCTCTTTCGGCTGAACTGGGTGATCGAGTGCACGTGTTGCCGTGTGATCTATCTGACGAGGATGAAGTCACAGCATTGCCAAAGCAAGCTAACGAAGCCATGGGCAGTGTCGATATCTTGATTAACAACGCAGGCGTAACCCGTGATAATTTACTAATGAGAATGTCGGACGATGAGTGGGCATCTGTGTTAGCGATCAACCTCACCAGTACCATGCGTCTATGCAAAGGTGTATTAAGAGGCATGATGAAGGCGCGATGGGGTAGAATAGTCAATATTTCTTCAATTGTTGGTGCAACGGGTAATCCTGGGCAGGCCAATTATGCCGCCTCAAAAGCGGGTCTAGTGGCTATGTCTAAATCCTTGGCCTATGAAGTTGCTACGCGCGGAATTACCGTCAACTGCCTGGCGCCTGGATTTATTGCTACAGCTATGACTGAAAAGCTAACTGATGAACAAAAAAAAGGAATTCTAACTCAGATTCCTACTGGTCGCATGGGTAAAGCTACCGAAATTGGAGCTGCTGCTCTATACCTTTCGAGTGACGAAGCAGCATACACTACCGGCACAACTCTCCATATAAATGGCGGGATGGCAATGCTGTAGTTACTTCTTGCTTATTTTTAGTAAGCTAAGACAAAACATTTGCCCCTAGCGAAACCTGTGCTATAGGCGGCGCAATGAGTATTTTTGTAGTTAGTGCAAAGAAGATTGGTCTCTAAACTTAAGAGACTTACATCGCTTCAAGTTTGAAGCACCAAAATGCCGTTTGAATAAAACGGAGAACCACGGGCCACTGCCCATGAATTAATAAGGACCTTAGATATGAGCGACGTTGCTGATCGAGTTAAAAAGATTGTTGTAGAACACCTTGGTGTTGAAGAGGATAAAGTAGTTGAAAATGCCTCCTTTATTGATGACCTCGGCGCAGATAGCTTGGATACGGTTGAGCTGGTAATGGCGTTTGAAGAAGAGTTTGGCATTGAGATACCAGACGACGCTGCTGAGACTATTCAAACATTTGGTGATGCAGTGAAGCATATCTCTGAAGCGGTTTAAAAAACTCAAGAAATTTCTAGTTGCGGCATCCTTATTTGGATGCCGTTTTCGTTTTAAATTGCAAAACTTTCTGATACTAGGACTGTATTATTTGTTTATTCAGTTCATATTTACTGAAAAAAAATAAAAGTGGAGGCCAAAATGCGACGCGTCGTAGTTACAGGACTTGGAATGGTATCACCTCTTGCCGATGGAGTTGAGGCCACCTGGGAGCGTTTACTGGAGGGACAGTCTGGAGCTGGGCCTATCACTAAATTTGATTCAAAAGAGGTTGTAACAAAATATGCCTGTGAAGTGCCTGTGGGAGATGGTTCCAACGGTACGTTTGATGCAAACCTATATTTAGAAAAAAAAGAGCAGCGGAAAGTAGATGATTTTATCATCTTTGGTCTTGCGGCTGCACAGCAGGCCGTATCGGATAGTGGCTGGTTGCCAAGCAATGAAGAAGACCGTGAACGTACGGGGGTCATGATTGGTTCCGGAATTGGTGGTTTGCAGTCTATTGCTGAGACCGCACTACTAATTAAAGAAAAAGGTCCTCGTCGAGTATCACCCTTTTTTATACCGGGCGCACTGATTAACCTAGTTTCAGGTCAAGTCAGTATCAAATTTGGTTTTAAGGGCCCCAATCACGCTGTTGTTACAGCTTGCTCGACGGGTGCGCACTCGATTGGCGACGCTGCCCGCTTAATTATATTTGGCGATGCTGATGTTATGGTTGCTGGCGGTACTGAAAGTTCCATCTGCGAAATTGGGATAGCAGGGTTTAATGCATGCAAAGCCCTCTCTACAAAATTCGAAGAAAACCCCTCACAGGCAAGTAGGCCTTATGACGCCGACCGCGACGGATTTGTGATGGGCGAGGGGGCAGGTGTCGTAGTTCTTGAAGAACTTGAGCATGCTAAAGCTCGGGGTGCTAAAATTTATGCAGAGGTTCTCGGTTACGGCATGTCTGGTGATGCCTTTCATATTACAGCACCCGCTGACACTGGCGATGGAGCTGAGAGATCGATGCTCGCAGCTCTACGGAATGCTAATGCTAAACCCTCGGACATTGATTACATAAATGCTCATGGGACTTCCACTATGGCTGATTTGATTGAGCTTGCGGCAGTCGAACGAATGTTGGGGAATTCCGTATCAAATGTTACCATGTCCTCTACTAAATCTTCCACTGGTCACTTGCTAGGGGCCGCTGGGGCAATTGAGGCTATCTTTAGTATCTTGTCTATTCGTGACCAAGTTGCCCCACCAACGATCAATCTCGATAATCTAGCAGTGCAGAGCAAGATTGACCTAGCCCCTAACAAAAAAGTCAAACGTGAAATTAATTTAGTTCTGTCCAATTCTTTTGGATTTGGGGGTACTAACGCTAGTATCGTTTTTGGAAAATACAAATAAATGGGGCGGCATTTTGCGTCAAATAGCCTTACTCTTTTTGTAGTTGTATTATTTCTTTTAGGGGCCTTGATTAAAACGCTACAAGCTAAATATGCAAGTCCAAGTTTATTACAGGAAGCGATCTGCCTTGAAGTTGCATCGGGTAGCTCGATATCAGGCATAGCCGAAAAACTCCAAACCCAAGGAGCAGTTTCTAGCAAAACGTTGTTTCAGCTAGGCATTGATTACTCGGGAAGAAGGAATGAATTAAAAGCGGGAAGTTATCTTGTACCGGCAGGCTCTTCGATGTCTCAGATAGCGGATCAAATAACTACCAGTGGGCGCAACACCTGTGGCACAGAGGTCATCTTTAGGGTGGGCGTAACCCGTAATACAGTTTTAGTAAGGGAGCTTGACCCTACAACTAATAGGTATGTTGAAGTTAGCCGTGTGGATCTTGATGAAAATTTTGCGTCGGACTTTTATTTATCTGCATTGAAAGATGATGATTCTATGATCCGATTAGCTATCTCTGAGGGTACTACAAGCTGGAGCATTGTGAACGCTTTGAAGGGACTTAATGTTTTAGATGGTCCAATAATTGATATGCCACAGGAAGGTACTTTGGCACCCGATAGTTATGAAATTAGGATCGGGGATCTTCGAGCTGATGTTTTAACACGGATGGCGAAGGCTCAGGATAGGCGACTTAAAGAGGTTTGGGGAATGCGAAGTGATAAAACACCCGTGGACAATATTCAGGATTTATTAGTTCTTGCCTCTATTATTGAAAAAGAAACTGCTGTTGCAAGCGAACGGTCTCAAGTAGCATCTGTGTTTGCTAACCGCCTAAAACTGGGTATGCCCTTACAGACTGATCCGTCAGTTATTTATGGAATTACTTTAGGTAAAGGTTCACTAGGCCGCGGGTTGCGTAAGAGTGAGCTTCGAAAGGACACGCCATGGAATACTTATGTAAACCGTGGTTTGCCGAAAAGTGCGATTGCAAGTCCAGGTTTAGCTAGTCTGAGAGCTGCAATTAATCCGGCAAATACAAATTACATATTTTTTGTCGCGGACGGCACTGGTGGTCATGCGTTCTCCACTACTTTAAAAGAACACAATAGAAATGTCGCCGCATGGCGTAAGATTGAAAAAAATAAGTAAAGAACTTATTTATGCTGCTACGTAATTATTTGTTGAATTAACCCAACTGTTTTAAGGAATTCATATGGCTCTGTCCGTAATGGAGATAAATAAATGTGATCCTGCTTGGGATCGAATTGTTGATGAGGCGAAGTCTTCGTTGATAAAGGAACCGCTCTTAAGTTCCTTGGTGCATTCAAGTATACTTCATCATCGTAATTTAGAGCAGGCTTTATCGTATCGAGTGGCCTATAAATTATCGACTGCTGAGATTCCTGAACAGATGCTGCGTGAGATTTCGGATGAAGCTATGCGAGGCGATGGCGAGATAAGTTCTTGCGCTCGTGCCGATCTCGTTGCTGTGACTGAGCGTGATCCAGCGTGCAATAGTTTTATTCAGCCATTATTATTTTTCAAAGGGTTCCAAGCAATCCAAGCTTATCGGGTCGGTCACTGGCTCTGGAAGGCTGGAAGGAAAGATATGGCCTATTACTTTCAATCCAGAATATCCGAGGTGTTCAATTTAGACATTCATCCAGCTGCAGTGATTGGCCATGGCATTATGATTGACCATGCTCATTCTATAGTCATTGGTGAGACAGCTGTTGTCGGAAATAATGTTTCAATGCTGCACTCGGTCACCCTCGGTGGAACTGGAAAGCAAGATGATGACAGGCATCCAAAAATTGGTGATGGCGTTTTGATCGGCGCTGGTGCAAAAGTTCTGGGTAATATAAAGGTTGGCCATTCTAGCCGTATTGCCGCGGGCTCGGTAGTTTTGCATGACGTTCCGCCATGTAAAACAGTGGCAGGGGTGCCCGCTAAAATAGTTGGATCTGCGGGTTGTGATCAACCCTCAGTAAGCATGGATCAACTACTATAAGCAGACTTTCTTTCACCTAACCCAAATTTAACTTACTTGTCAGTTTAAGTTGATAAAGAACACTAATGTTAAAGATTTAGGCTAGCATCGCTGCAGGGTTTTCTAAATGAGTGACAATTTTTCTGAGTAATTCGGCGCCAAGTGCTCCGTCAATTACTCTGTGGTCTACTGACATTGTCACATTCATCATTGTAGCCACGCCCAGAGTGCCATCATCAAGAATGGAGGGGCGCTTTTTTCCTACACCGACGGCTAAAATAGCCGCGTGGGGTGGGTTTATAATGGCATCAAAACTGTCAATTCCCATCATCCCTAAATTTGAAATAGCAAAACTTCCACCTTGATATTCATGTGGTGCTAGTTTTTGACTGCGCGCGCGGTCTACCAGATCTTTCATTTCAATAGAAATTTGTGAAATCAATTTATTTTCAACATCAAGGAGAACAGGTGTTAGTAAGCCTCCATCAACTGCCACCGCCACTGCTATATCTGCTGCGGTCATTTGTAATATACAGTCACCTCCCCACACTGAGTTTGCTGTTGGCGTTGCGTGTAGGGCCAGGGCGCAGGCTTTGATTACGAAATCATTTACTGAAATCTTAATTTTGCGTGCTTCAAGACTCTTATTTATCTTAGTGCGTAAAAGTAGCAATTCGTCTAAACGTACCTCACGGCGAAGGTAGAAATGTGGGATGGTTTGCTTTGCCTCTGTCACACGTGCTGCTATTATTTTTCGCATTCCGTTAAGTGGCACTGCTTTATGCTCTTTGTTCATATATAATGTCTTCGTAGCAGATCCATCAGAGAGGGTTGATTTTTCTATGTTCGTTGTTGAAATAGTTTCATATGGAACACGAGAACTGTTATCCAAATCTGCCTTTATTATGCGCCCTCTTGGCCCTGTGCCAGAAATAGAAGCCAAATTAATACCCTTGTCTGCCGCTATTCTCCTAGCAATGGGCGAAGCAAAAACACGTTTTTCTTGGTTGGTATTTGCTTTGTGGGACATGTCAATGTTGACCATGGGATCTTTCGTTTTAGGAGTGACTAAAGCTGTTTGAGCCATTGGATTTTCAACAGTGACGTCTAAGGTTTCACCATCTTCGAGTAATATCGCAATAACTGAGTTAACTTTTACATTTGCGGAACCTCCAGAAATTAGAATTTTCCCAATTGTCCCCTCATCAACAGCCTCAAACTCCATTATTGCTTTGTCAGTTTCAATTTCTGCTAAAAGATCACCAGATTGAACTGCATCACCCTCAGATACCAACCACTTGGTTAGAGTGCCTTCTTCCATAGTTGGCGAAAGGGCTGGCATGAGTATTTCAGTTGCCATTGGAGGCTCCTTAACGATATAAAACTGATTTAGCAGCGGCCATCACATCTTCGGTGGTGACTAAAGCTAATTTTTCAAGGTTTGCTGCATAGGGCATAGGTACATCTTTGCCGGTACAGTTTATAACAGGCGCATCAAGGTAATCGAATGCCTGTTGCATTAAAACAGAGGACACGTAATTTCCAATGGAGCAAACTGGGTAACCTTCTTCAATTGTGACACATCGATTTGTCTTTTTAACCGAATTAATCACTGTTTGGGTATCTAATGGTCTTAAGCTTCTGAGATCAACAACCTCGACACTGACACCCATTTCCGCCAACTGTTCTGCAGCCTCAAGAGTATATTTCATCCCGATCCCAAAACTTACCAGAGTGATGTCATTACCCTCGCACCACACTCGAGCTTTGCCTAATGGAACCGTATAATCAGCCAAATCAGGGACTTCAAAGCTCTGACCATAGAGGATTTCATTTTCTAAAAATATAACAGGGTTGGGATCGCGAATTGCCGACTTTAGCAACCCTTTGGCATCTGCTGCTGAATATGGCTGAACTACTTTCAAGCCGGGGATATGCGAATACCAGGCTGCGTAATCTTGGCTATGCTGTGCACCAACACGAGCGGCGGCTCCATTTGGGCCTCGAAACACAATAGGTGCACCCATTTGCCCACCGGACATATATAGTGTTTTAGCTGCTGAGTTGATAATTTGATCCATCGCCTGCATTGCGAAATTGAAAGTCATAAATTCTACAACTGGTTTTAGGCCTCCAAACGCAGCGCCTACAGCGATACCTGTAAATCCATGCTCAGTAATTGGTGTATCAATTACACGTTTAGACCCAAACTCATCGAGCATGCCCTGTGAAATTTTGTAAGCACCCTCGTATTCGGCTACTTCTTCACCAATCAAATATACAGCTTCATCGAGGCGCATCTCTTCCGACATAGCTTCACGAATTGCTTCACGTACAGTTTGGGTTTTAAACTTTGTGCCTTCAGGCAAATTTTGGTCGACTAAACTTTCATTTGGGGGGGCATCTAATGCGGATACCAATTCTGTAGCCTGTTTGTTTGGTGCGATGATTGGATCTTTTACCGTAGTTTTTGCCTGAATAGTTGGCACCTCTTCACCATCCTCTAATAATATCGCAATTGGGGAATTTACAGATACGGACGCTGTTCCTTCGGCTACCAATAGTTTTCCAATTATACCTTCATCAACCGCTTCAAATTCCATCGTGGCTTTGTCAGTTTCTATTTCAGCTAAAATGTCACCTGATTTAATTGTATCACCCTCTGCTACTAGCCATTTAGCCAGAGTTCCTTCCTCCATTGTAGGTGAGAGGGCAGGCATTAAAATATCTACTGCCATAGCTTAGGCCTCCAAATTCGCATAAATATCAGTCCATAACTCGTCTGGAGCAGGTTCGGGGCTCTCTTTGGCGAACTCCGCACTTTGATTAACTATTGCTTTAATTTCTTTGTCGACTAATTTTAGATCGTCTTCGGTACAATGTTTTCCAGTCAAAAGTAGATCCCGAACATGCTGGATTGCATCTTTTTCCTCGCGTACTTTTTGAACTTCTTCGCGAGTACGATATTTAGCAGGATCTGACATCGAATGTCCCCGATATCGATATGTTTTAATCTCTAGAATATAGGGCCCTTGGCCTGACCTACAATGATTGACTGCCGTCTGACCAGCAGCCTTGACTGCTAACACATCCATCCCGTCTACTGCCTCACCTGGGATGCCAAAAGCCTGTCCGCGTTCGTAGATTTCTGCGGATGAAGTGGACCTTTGTTGAGATGTTCCCATAGCGTACTGATTGTTTTCAATAACAAAAATTACTGGAAGATCCCATAATGCGGCCATGTTAAATGTCTCGTAAACTTGGCCTTGGTTGGCTGCACCGTCACCAAAGTATGTAAATGTTACGTTAGTGTTACCCTTATACTTGTCAGAAAATGCTAGACCGGCACCAATTGGAACCTGTGCCCCAACTATTCCGTGACCACCATAGAAATGTTTTTCTTTAGAAAACATGTGCATGGAGCCGCCCTTGCCTTTTGAATACCCCCCACTTCTGCCAGTTAGTTCGGCCATGACGCCGTTCGCGTCCATACCACAAGCCAACATGTGACCGTGGTCACGGTAGGAAGTGACACGCTTGTCACCTTCTTCTGCCACAGCTTCCAGTCCGACCACGACTGCTTCCTGCCCAATATATAGGTGGCAAAATCCCCCTATCAAACCCATACCGTAAAGCTGGCCAGCTTTTTCTTCAAAACGCCGGATTAGCAGCATTCGACGGTATAAAGGCATCAAATCATCTTTTGACAGATTTGTTTTTCTGGTTTTTTTTGTGGCCATTAGCGCCTCATGTTATATATAGTTTAACGTTAAACTATATATTAGCATACAATATTAGAAAATGGAAAACATTTATTAAAATATTAAATATTTTAGTTCAGTGACTTAGGTTATTTTTGATGAATGACAATTTCATCCGGACGAATAAAGCCAAGAATATTTCGTGCTTGTTCGTCTAACAGGTCTAAGTCTAGGTAACTGTCTGATAGTCGCAAAGTCTTATTTTCCAGCAATAGTATTGATTTTTTGATTTGCTCAAAGTTTTCCTGAAGTATACTTGCTTCCGTCAGATACTCTGCGCGTCGAAGTATACCGTAATCTCCCTGAATTGCAGAAAAACAAAAATATGCCGCTAAAGTAAGCGAAACCAATGTGACGGCAACACTGCCGAGTGAGGTGCTTCTAAGATTAACCATGGACTGCTTTTCACCTCTACCGGGCTTTCAAGAGTTATGACACATATAATTGAAAGTGTGAATCCCCTGAATTGTCATTTAATTAAGAAATAGAGGCGTGATAAATGCTATCGATTGTTTGCCCTAACATTTTATCAAATTCCAAGTCGCTTTGATGGACTGACAATCCTTCTGTTAAAGCCCGAGAAAAACTGGCTATCATTGATTTATTTTGAGCCAAACGTCCAATTGCATCAGACCGCGTATATCCGCCCGAAAGTGCGACCACTGATAAAACATTTTTATGCCTGATTAATTCAAGATAGTGATTTTTTACCTCTGGGAGGGTAAGTTTGAGCATTATATTTTGATTATCTGGTAACGTATCTAGTTGTTTTATAATTTCTTTTTTTAAAATTATCTCCGCTTCGGCTTTATCTGGTATTCCGATTGTGATTTCTGGTTCAAGAATAGGAACCAAGCCATGTTCTAAGATTTGTTTACCCATCTTGAACTGCTGTTTCACATTTTTACTAATGCCTACTAAATTTGCTGAACCAATCACTGACCGCATTTTAGTTCCAAAAATGTTGAGATTAGCAGCGCGTTTCAATAGTGAATCAAGATCTGGAATGTCTTTCATTAATTGAACGCCCTCATAAATCCCTGAAAGGCCCTTATCCACCTTCAGAAATGGTACGATCCCACGCTCTTCCCATAAGTATTGGGCTGATTTTTTACCTTGAAAGTTGCGGTTCATGGTGTCTTCAAAAATAATAGCACCAATCACTTTTTTACCTGTAAAATTTGGAGATATGACAATGCGGTGTCGCATTTCGTGGATAAGCTCATACATTTTGCTATCCGATATTATAGCCTCACTAGTGATCCCGTAAGCGGCAAGAGCCTTTGGCGTGGAACCCCCGCTTTGATCGAGTGCTGCAATGAAACCCCTACCAGCGCCGATTAAGTCAATCTGATTTTGATTCGCCATTCCCTCAACGTCTCCAAATGAACAACTTTTTAGGTTTGTGTAAGTTGCATTCGCGATTGCTGCAATGCTGATGGCGCTAACGGCTTTGAGTTTAATTTTTCTCTGTGTTCAATGCGGCGACCCCAGGAAGTTCTTTTCCTTCCATCCATTCTAGAAATGCGCCGCCTGCTGTGGAAATATATGTAAAATCTCCCCCGACCCCAGCATGATTTAACGCTGCAACTGTGTCGCCTCCGCCAGCCACTGATGTTATCTTGCCTAATTTAGTGAGTCTTGCCACAGTCTGCATAGTGACAGTTGTACCCCGATCAAATGGTGTTAATTCGAATGCGCCCAATGGCCCGTTCCATATGACAGTTTTGGCCTTTGATAGGCATTCAGAAATCTGTGTTATGGTGTTATTACCAACGTCCAGGATCATATATCCACTTGGGCAGTCGGTTGCATTAACCATTATATTCCTAGCATTTTTTGCAAACTTTTCTGCCACAATCACGTCTGATGGCAAGATGATTTCACATCCAATACTCTTTGCGTTGTAAAGAATTCGTAGTGCAGTATCTGCCATACTATGTTCGCAGAGGCTTGCCCCAACACTATTGCCAAGTGCGGCTATAAATGTATTGGCCATAGCGCCTCCAATTATCAGATAATCGACTTTAGTGATTAGGTTTTCCAGCAAATCTAGCTTTGTGGATACCTTCGCACCTCCAACCACAGCCACCAATGGTCGTTTTGGGGCGCCAAGTACTGCTTGTAATGCATCGAGTTCTGACGCCATCAGTAGGCCGGCACAAGACGGTCGCAGGTAGGCCAGACCTGTCGTCGATGCATGGGCCCGGTGAGCAGTAGAAAAGGCATCATTGCAGTAAAAATCACCTAAATCGGCTAGCCTCTGAGCTAAGGCAGTGTCGTTGACTTCCTCTCCTGGTTCGAATCGGATATTTTCAATTAAAATAACTTGATTTGGGTGTGTTTTTATATTTCCCTTAGCATCTTCCAAGGACGTTAGTTTCACAGAATGTCCTAGGGCGATTTCTAAGTCAGACAGAAGTGATTTCAATGACATCTCGGGTACATTTTTACCCCCAGGTCTGCCATAATGGGCAATTAGGATTGGTGTGCCTCCATATTTTAATATGTGGTTAACAGTTGGGGCTATTCGGTCCATTCGAGTGCGGTCGCTAATCACATTACCTTCAAACGGAACATTGATATCTACTCGCGTTAGTACTCGTTTGCCGTTTAGGTCCATGTCACCCAGCGTATTCCAGCTCATGGTTGTGCTCCTGAATTGATGCGTTCGTTAACACCCGATATGACTGCCTGGGTCAACCAGTTGGGCCTTTTCCTTTGTTATAAATCTCATTATAGAAAACTCTCAAAGAAAAGGGAGCTCCAAATGGCTAACATTACTGATCCGGAAAATACCATTATAATAGAACTTAAAGATGGTAATGTGACCATTGAACTTTTGGCTGATATAGCCCCGAAACATGTAGCGCGGATGAAAGAGCTAGCTAGGTCAGGTCAATATGACAATGTTGCTTTTCACCGTGTGATTGAAGGTTTTATGGCTCAGACAGGCGATGTTCAGCATGGTGACATGGCGGACGGTTTCAATCTGCGTATGGCAGGTACAGGGGCTTCAAACCTTCCAGACCTGCCAGCTGAATTCTCAAAGTTGCCACATGACAGAGGTACTATTGGCGCTGCCCGATCCTCGAACCCTGATTCTGCCAACAGTCAGTTTTTCATTAATTTTGGAGAAAATCATTTTCTGAATGGTCAATATACGGTGTATGGACGCGTTATTTCTGGAATGGAACATGTCGACTCTATTGCGCGTGGAGAACCACCTACTGCGCCAGATCGAATGATAAGCGTCAAGGTTGTGGCAGATCAGAAGCCAGCTGCCAAGAAGCCAGCTGCCAAGAAGCCAGCTGCCAAGAAGCCAGC
>JAFMEA010000045.1 GCA_017856985.1 Planktomarina sp. | reverse complement strand
TTTGGATTACTGCGTAGGCCTTCTTTGAACGCTCATAGAAGGCGAAGCGTTCAATTCCAATCATTTTTGAGCCACCGGCAGCAAGCACTTCGGCCTGTACCTCTTCCATCACCGGTAGGAGTTTGTCGGGCTCGCCTACTACCTCCATTCTTGCCGCTGCATCGTCTACAAATGTATCAAGTGGGTAAAGTGAGAGAACCGCGCGCACCACTTCTGCTGCAGAGCTTTCTATACGTAACACCTCTCCCAGCACAGTTTCCCGTGCGACGCTGTCTGATGGGAAATTAGTATCTGCAATAACCAAATCGTCTCCATGCCCCATTGCGCGCAATGCATAAAGTACGTCTGCATTCAGAATTGGATTAATATTTTTAAGCATAAAGGCTCCCTAAAAGTAATTGTTAAAGCCGTGCGCCAGTATCAGCGTCGAAAACATGCAGGTGGTCTGGATCAGGCTTTAGGTAAATTGTTTGACCGATTTCAAAGGTATGGCGTTCCCGGAAGACTGCGGTTATGTCCTGACCTTCAAAACGCAAGAAAACCATAGTCTCAGCACCCGTTGGTTCAACAACCTTAACCTGCATCGGTAAGCCGCCTTTCTTAGTCAAGATTAAATGTTCTGGCCGCACGCCAAGTTTAACTTTGCCCACCCCTTTTGGGCCCACAAACAGTTCCTCACCAACCTTCACGCTCCCTTTTGACAGAACCCCGCCAAGTAGGTTCATTGATGGCGCACCGATAAATGTTGCCACAAACTGATTGGCAGGGTTGTCGTACAACTCAAGTGGTGTGCCAACTTGTTCTATAATTCCATCCTGCATAACCACAATTCGGTCGGCCAATGTCATGGCCTCGATCTGATCGTGGGTCACAAAGATCGTTGTAGTTTTTAGACGTTGGTGCAGTTCTTTGATTTCCGTTCGCATCTGAATGCGCAGTTTTGCGTCAAGATTAGACAGTGGTTCATCAAACAAAAATACCTGAGGGTCACGCACAATAGCCCGGCCCATTGCAACACGTTGGCGTTGGCCACCAGATAGATGACGAGGCTTGCGATCTAAGTATTCTGTCAAGCTGAGTATTTCAGCAGCTTCTTTTACCCTGCGATCAATCTCTGACTTACTGGTTTTAGAAACTTTTAGTGCAAAGCCCATATTTTCTGCCACTGATTTGTGTGGGTACAAAGCGTAGGTCTGGAAAACCATTGCGATGTCTCGTTCGGAGGGCGGTAGATTGTTTACCACCCGCTCACCAATTGCGATAGAACCACTATCGATAGCCTCTAATCCAGCGACCATTCTTAAAAGTGTGGACTTACCGCAGCCGGATGGACCAACTAACGCTACAAATTCACCATCGGCTATATCAATATCCAGCCCATGGATGACCTCCAGGCCATCATAGGATTTACGAATTTTGTCTATTGTGACGTTTGCCATTTGTTATGCGCCTCCTGTGAACTAGAATTCTAGCTAAACAATTATGTACTGTCCACGCCCAACGATGATACCTGTTTTTATATAAAGACTCTTTGTTGACTCATCATAATTTTAAATCGTAGTATTTTTTATGTTAGAGGTACTGGGGCGTAATTTATTCAAATAAATACCTATTCTGGGCGCCATTACACTTCTTGCATGTAATTAATTTAGATGATTCCGGGGAGAATTCACGTGAAAGTAGAGTTATATAATTATATTAAAGCTGCTCAAAAAATGAATCGACGTCAAATGTTGAAGGGTTCTGCAGCTCTTGGAGCCGTCGCAATGATGCCTCAAGGCACATTAGCGGATGGACACAGTAATGTTCGGGCTGAGATACTAAAAATTCCAGGTGTTGGTGCTGGTTCACCTACTGACAGTGATTGGCAAAAGGTTGGTAAGATGTGCCTGGGCGCCACCAAAGGCAACGTTGCTGAGGGTGAGTTTGACGGTGTTCAGTTGAGCTTTATGGGATTGAACAACCAAAACCTGCACAACTTTCTCTTCCGTGGGTTTTTGAAGCCATGGGAAGCTTACACCGGTGCAAAAATTAATTGGATCGACCTAGCGCAAGGCGATTATAACGCGCGCCTTCAGCAGTCAATTGCTACTGGTACAGTTGACTTTGATATCATTGAGATGGGTGCGCCGTTTGAGGGTGATGTGCTTGGTAAGGGCCTTGCTTCAGAAATGCCTGAGTGGGTCAAAGAGCAAATCGACATGGACGACTATGTAGATTACCTCAAAGCGCCTGTTGGTACCTGGGGTGGTAAAACATACCGCGTCTCTATTGATGGCGATTGTCACACATTTGCTTATCGTAAAGATTACTTTGGCCCTGGTTCCATCACAGGCCGTGATGTGCCCACTACCTGGCAGGAGATCAATGAGATTTCCAAGGATTTGATTGGCAAGGAAGATCCACTTACGGGACTTCCAGCACACGGTTACCTCGACCCATTAAAGGGATGGGGAGGCTTTGGCTTCTACTTCCTGGAAAACCGCGCGTCAGCATATGCAAAGCACCCTAACAGCCCAGCATGGTTGTTTGAGCCAGATACCATGAAGCCAATGGTCAACAACCCAGCTTGGGTCCAAGCCATCCAAGACGTCATGGACTTGATTGAAGCGGGTGCATATCCCACTGACCAAATTAATGCAGACCCTGGCACAACTGCGTTCCAGCAGTTCCTTGCTGGAACTGGTTCAATGCTAAACTGGTGGGGCGATGTGGGTTCAAACGCGCGGACATCTGATACATCCGTTGTTGGTGATGTTGTGGGCTTTAGTGTCAACCCAGCTTCCGACCGTGTCTATAATGCAAAGGCTGGAGCCTGGGAGAACACCAGAAATGAAGCACCAAACATGGCCTATATCGGATGGGGTGTTTACGTCATGGCAACCGTAGATGGTGACGCGAAAAAGAAAAAAGCAGCTTGGTCTGCTGCTGCCCACCTTGGTGGCAAAGATCTTTCTCTCTGGGCATCTGCGTACCCATCGGGCTTCCAGCCCTACCGCAACTCACACTTCCAGTATGAAGAGTGGGAAGAGGCTGGCTATGACCGTGAATATGTCGAGGATTATCTTGGATCTAACGCAGATAGCTACAATCACCCGAACGCTGCGATTGAACCGCGTATTCCAGGCATCTTCCAATACTACTCTGTGGCCGAAGATGAGTTGGCAAAGGGCTATGCTGGTCAATATGGCTCCGCACAAGAAACGGCAGACGCTATTGCCGTGGCTTGGGAGAAAATTACAGATCAGATTGGCCGAGATAGCCAGATTGCAGTTTATAAATCCTCTCTTGGTATGTAATTTTTACTTTTTAAACTCTGAATGGGCGGCGTTTTTACGCCGCCCGTTTTTTAATAAATAAATACTTTTGAGAGACTACTTACCTCCCAAAATTGATAACCTCCATATTTTTTAGAGACTCCCTATGAATACAGATGGCGACCTTCTACACACGGTGACCACCGACAATATCTCGGACAGCCGCAAACGTCTTGGCAAGTTGATGGTCTGGGGCTCAGCGTTACTGTGTCTTTCGTTGGCTGTCATACAGGGGGCATATCAGGCCGAGCGTATAAATATCGGCTTTGAAACTTGGCGCCCAATTTTATATGCGTATATGCTCTGGGCTACGGCCCTTTGTTTTGCACAGGTCATCGTTAATGGAGAGAAAGGAAAGCGTACCCTTTTTGTGCTTCCGGCTGCGCTCTTTGTAGTAAGCCTTGTTGTCTTTCCTCTACTTTTTGCGCTTTATATTTCCTTCACGGATTGGAACCTAGCATCTCCAAACGGGCCGCAACCCAATGGGTGGGGCAATCTAGTCCAGATGTGGAATGACAGCTTCTACTGGAACGCACTTAAAAATATGGTCTACTATGTACTGGCCGTGAGCGCTGAATATGTAATTGCGTTTGCCTTAGCACTCCTACTGAACGCCCAAATCCGGGCCCGTAAGTTTTTTCGGGTCGTTTTTCTCCTACCCTTAATGTTAAGTCCTGTGGCGGTGTCGTGGATGATTGGAAAGTCCATGTTTGAGGTCCGCTTTGGGCCAATCTCTCGCCTTATCCGTGAGTTCGGGGGTGAGCCCACATTCTTTGGAAACCCTGAGATTGCGCGTTTTTTGATAATGGCCATGGACGCTTGGACTTTCATTCCGTTTATGATGATTATGCTTTTAGCTGGCCTTCAGGCCCTGCCGCGTGAAGTTCTTGAAGCCTCAAAAGTTGATGGTGCATCTGGTTGGCAGAGTTTTAAGGAGATTGTATTCCCGTTGATGCTGCCTGTTTCTGTTACAGCCGTGGTAATCCGAATAATTTTTAAGTTAAAATTAGCTGACGTGATTATCAATGTGACCTCTGGCGGCCCAGGTGGTGCAACTGACAGTGTCACAAGCTTTATCTTCCGTGAATACAGAGACCGTTCTAATGTGGGCTATGGTACTTTATTGGCAATGATCTATCTGGTTCTTATAGTAATTTTTGTGACCCTGCTTTTAAAGTTGGTTAGCCGATGGATGGAGCGGCCCGCATGACTGCCATTTTCAAAGAACACGAAGCTGACCTGCGGGTAAGCACCAAATGGTGGGCTAGCCGTATCGCAATATACACTGCCCTTTTTATATGGATGGTGGTCTGCCTGTTTCCAATTTTGTGGACAATCACAACATCCTTTAAGCTAGCTCCGGATGTTATGAAGGGAAACCTAATTCCGTGGTGGGATTTTACGCCACGATGGAAGGGCTGGGAATCTATAGGCCTTTCGCCCCGGTTGATTGGAGAGGTTTCTACAGTCCGCGAGGAGTTTTTTAAACGCTTCTGGAATAGCACTATTATTTCAATTTCTGCAGCACTTCTTGCAGTAATATTGGGGTCTCTAGCGGCTTACGGCTTATCACGCTTCAGCTACCGGTTTGGATTTATGAAAAACTCAGACATTTCGTTTTTCTTTCTCAGCCAAATGATCTTACCGCCTGTAGTTCTTGCTCTGCCATTCCTTATTTTATACAAATCTTTGGGACTGTTAGACAGCAGGATTGGATTGATCTTATTATATACTTTGATGGTCCTGCCCATTGTTATCTGGATTATGCGTGACCAATTCCAAGGAATTCCAATTGAATTAGAAGAGGCAGCCCTTGTTGATGGCCTCGGCATTTGGGGCGCCTTCACGCAGATTGTTTTGCCTATAGCGCTTCCAGGTATGGTAGCTGCATTTATTCTGTCGCTAGTACTTTGCTGGAATGAATACTTTTTTGCTGCGCTACTAACGTCAAGCAATGCCTCGACATTACCCGTCATGGTAGCTTCACAAACAGGGTCACAGGGAATTAACTGGTGGTCGATGGCGGCACTTTCATCAGCTGCAATTCTGCCACTTGTGATTGTTGCCATTTTTCTTGAGAAATATATCATCAAGGGCATGGCTGCAGGCGCAGTTAAGTAAGCTCTATCGCAATATCTTTTGTCCGCTCATAAAGCCTATGAAACAAACCATGTGCTTTGTCATAGGCAGCGTTTGGCTGAGAAATTATCGTCTTCACCGCGGGGTTCCACGTTGAGATAGAATCTCGCTCAACCAAACCAATAGCAATTGCCGCTAAAAACGCGTCGCCATAGCTTGCCCCTGTAGTTTTTTCACAAACAATTTGATCAATACCAGTTATGTCAGATGTCACTTGAAGCCAAAGAGCATTTTTTGTTCCCCCACCAACTGCAAGCAAACGTGTGGGTGCCTGACCAAGCTGAGTAAAGGTGTCGGTAACGTGCCGTGTACCGTGGGCAATCCCCTCAATTAAAGCACGATACATGTCTCCCCGCGTATGGGTAAGGTTAAAGCCGAACATAGCGCCCTTGGCGTTTACGTCATGAATGGGTGTCCGCTCACCTGAGAAGTACGGCAACATCAACAGTCCGTTGGCGCCAGGCGGAGATTTGGAGGCCTCCTCAGCCAAGGCTGGAAACGCATTTTGGACGGATAGATCTCGCGCCACTTGGTCACGAAACCAATGGGTAAGTGTACCAGATGTGGCCAACCCTGCCATTGATGCATGCTCCCCCTTGAACAACCAAGGTGCGTACCAGATGCGTGGGTCTTCGACTCTAGATTTCGCCCTAAGGATGATAAAAATGGTTGAACCATACATCATCATCATGTCGCCTGGCTTGTCTGCCCCAACTGAAAGTGCTTCTGCGGCTGCATCTATCGTGCCCACAGTAACAGGCGTGCCACAGGCAAGGCCCGTCATCTCTGCTGCCTCATTGGTGACTTGGCCCGCAATTTCATTTGACCACATTAATCGTGGCAGTTTTTCTAATGGCACTATATCATCAGCCAGATCATCAACCCATGACTGTGTAGTGACATCATAGAGTGGAGAGAAATTTGCTGCAGTATAATGATCGATTACCACCTCACCTGTGAGGCGCATCACAATGAAACTGGTCGATCCAAGAATGTAGGATGTTTTTGAATATATTTCAGGACGCTGCCGCTTCAGCCAGAGTATTTTGGGCCCAACGGATTGAGATGTAAGAGCATTACCGCAGCGGGCGATTATAGTATCTTTGCCGATACGCTCGCTTAGTTCACGGACTTCGGATTCGGCCCGCCCATCAACTCCGTATAGAACACCGTTCATTAACGGATCGCCCTTTTTATCTACGGGTAGCATACACGGACCAATCGCACTGCACGCGACAGCCTTGATCTGAGATGCGTTTACGCCACTTTGTTTTAAAAGGGTTTTGCAAATAAAAACAAAATCTCCCCACCAATCCTCTTCTGGGTTGTGCTCTGCCCAGCCGGGTTCAGGCACTAGCATTTTGTGCGCGCGCGCAGCTTGTGCATGGATCACGCCGGCCCCGTCTACCAAAACGCCCTTGGTTTCATAGGTTCCAATATCAATCCCGAGTGTATAGGTCATCAGGTGTAATCATCCCGGTTTAACGAGAATTTCTGCCCTATCTGATAGAGTGCGGCATCCAGTAACTTGGCCAGAGAAACCAAATCGTTCAAATCGCAAAGCTCACGTGCAGAATGCGAATATCGCATTGGAAACCCCATATCGACTGAAGCCACACCTTCACCAACCAGCTGCACGTAAGATAAGTCTGTTAATACCCCAACTTGGGCACTTCGTTGCAAAGGAATATGTTTAGTCTTGGCAGCCCGTTCAAATAGATTAACCATTGCCGGATGTGGGATTACACCGTTCAAAGTTCCCCGCCCATGGAATGAGTACATACTCATTCCTGGACCGCCGCCTAGCACCATCTCACCATGTGCTTCCATGTCTGGAGTATCTGTTGCGAGCATCAAATCAAGTTGGATTGCGATATCAGGCAATAAATTTTGGGCTAACGGTAAGGCTCCACGAAGGTTGAATTCTTCAAGCACAGTGAAGGCTAGGTCAACTGGCGGACCACTCGTCCGGTTTTTTAATAAACGTGCGACCTCAAGCAAAACAGCGCATCCTGCACGGTCATCAATACTGGTCCCGCAAATACGATTATTGCCCAACTCTACAGCGTGAGGCGCATAAACTACTGGTGAGCCAATCCTGATACCCGCCGCCTCAACCTCAGAGGCAGATAGGCCGGTATCTACATAAATCTCGGCGTAGGGTGTCACCTGATTTTTCTCTGAAGGTGTAGTTGCGTGGTGGCTTTTATTTGCGATAATACCGGAAATATCACGACCTTCACCTACACAAATCAAAACTTCTTGAGAGGCCAACGCACGTTCTGGAACCCCCCCCAGTCGCTCTAAACGTATCAACCCATCTGCCTCTATCTGGCGCACAATAAAGCCAAGCTGATCCATATGTGTGAACAACATAACGCGCGGCCCATCACCTGGAAAATGCGCCACTAGGTTCCCTAAACGGTCTGACCTGCTTTCAACACCAATCGCGCCCAACCGGCCGCGTAGATCTCGCCGCACGCGGTCCTCATGCCCGGATAAGCCTGGGATCATCATTAAGTCCATCAGGTCAAGTTTGATTCGGTCTTTCATTTGCGGACCCCGCGTACGCGGTCCATGAAATCTAAAGCGCGGTCTGGGTCGACGCAGTTCCACGTATCCCCGTCAACCTTTAGCGATGATCCCACTATGCAGCCATCTGCTATTGCCAGAACATCCGCAACGGTATCGTGCTTCACACCGGTATTTGCCATAATCGCCGTCTTAGGTAAAACTGCTTTTACTGCCTCTAAATCGGAAAGGGCCGCCGCCTCGCCAGTAATTTGACCAGACACAAGAATGGCATCTGGGACCGATGAAAACACTGCGCTGCGTGCACGGTCAGGTAGAGAGCGTTGATCAAGAGAATGCGCAAACTCGGCGCAAACATTATAAAGCATAGCCATATCAGGGCGCCCCAGCCGGTCGCGATAGCGCATAGCGCGTCCCGCATCCGGCGTCCATGGACCCATGTCAGATGCGTAAGTGCCCGTAAAAATTTCACGCACAAAAGCGGCTCCTGTAGCCACACCCAATGCAATGCTCGACATTGGATCCCATAGCACATTCACACCGAACGGCACCGTAATTTCTGATTTAAGCTGGCCAATAATTACTGCCATCGTTGCAGTTGAGGCGGTATCAACGTCAAACTCGTAGGGGCGGTCATTTTCATTACCAAACATTACGGCGTCAAAGCCCGCTTTTTGCAAAGCCAGAAGATCAGCACGCGCGCTTGCAACCAAATCAAGTTCTGAATCAAAAAGAGGCGATCCAGGCAGAGCTCCAATATGGACCATACCAATGACTGGTTTGGTTTCGCCAAAGACCCGTTTAAAATTCAAAGTCATAATTATTTTCCCCCTTCTTAAACCTTATAACTGGCGGTCTATTCATGCAAAGAAAAACTGGCTAAGCTACTGTGAAGATTTAGGGGTATTGAGATGAAATTAAAAATAAGGCACTGGGACAGACTTGGGAATGGTGGCCTAACATTCACTGAATTGGGGTTTGGTACGGCGCCATTGGGAAACCTCTATAAGGCAATCTCAGATGGAGAGGCACGTGCAACTCTTGATGCCGCCTGGGAGGGCGGTGTCCGTTATTTCGACACCGCACCACTTTATGGCCTTGGATTGTCAGAAACACGCTTGAACCCATTTTTACGTGATAAGCCGCGGGACAGTTACATTTTGTCCACTAAGGTTGGCCGCTTGATCGAATATTGTAGTCCTGAGCACCGTGCAGGTGTAGGCAAATGGTTCAACGTGCCACAACGGCGCGAGAATTTTGACTATACTTATGACGGTGTTATGCGTTCGTTCGAACATTCATTTTCACGCCTTGGTGTGGACCAGATTGACATTCTATACGTCCATGACCTGTGCGCATTTTCCCACGGGTCGAAAGCTGCATCGGACATGCGCGTTAAAGAATTCTTTGCTGGCCGAGGCTATGAGGCTATGATTTCTTTGCGAGACCAAGGAATGGTCAAAGCTATTGGTGGTGGCGTGAACGAGTGGGAAGTTTGCCAAAACCTTGCTGAACGCGGCGATTTTGATCTGTTTTTGCTTGCTGGGCGATATACTCTTTTAGAGCAAAAAGCGCTTGATAGCTTCTTACCACTTTGTGAAGCGCGCGGAATTGGGATCATAACGGGTGGTCCTTATAATTCTGGTATTCTCGCCACTGGAGCGAAGCCTGGATCCTTCTACAACTATGACCCTGCGCCACAGGGCATAATTGACCGAGTAAATGCGATAGAAGTCGTTTGCAGTGATCACAATGTCCGCATGGTTGACGCGGCTTTCCAGTTCCCACTGTTGCATCCAGCACATGTTGCCGTGATCCCTGGTGGGCAAGGGGTGGACGAAATGGCCGGTAACCTGCAAGCAGCACATGCAGATATTCCTACAGAACTTTGGGTAGACTTGAAGGCAGCAGGTCTCATGCGTGAGGATGCGCCGACATGAGCCCCACCTTAAAGCACACCCTGAAAATTGATGCACATCAACATTTTTGGCAACCTTTGCGCGGTGACTATGATTGGATGCCACGCGAAAACCTTGTTTTGAATCGTGCGTACGGCCCCTCCGACCTTAGCCCAAGTTTGGAAAGGCATGGCATCGATGGCACTGTTATTGTCCAAGCCGCGGCTACCATTAATGAAACAGAATATATGTTAGGGTTGGCAGATGCCACACCATCTATTTTAGGCGTCGTGGGCTGGATCAATTTTGAAAACCCGAGTGACGTGACGCATCTTGAACGGTTTGCAGCACACCCGAAGTTTCGTGGTGTCCGGCCAATGATCCAAGACATCCAAGATGTGAACTGGATGTTGCGTGACGACGTACAGTGGGCGTTTCGGGCTGTGGTCGATTTGGACCTAACCTTTGACGCACTTGGCTTTCCCGTACACTTGACCAATTTTTTAAAACTTGTGGCGCGCTACCCAGAGATGCGAGTCGTCTATAATCATTGCATGAAGCCACAAATTTTCGATCAACGCAAAGGTAAGGATGCTTTTTCTCAGTGGGCTTCTGGCATATCACGACTGGCCGATAAAACGAATGGCGTTTGTAAATTTTCTGGCCTTGTTACCGAAGCGGGGGATGGCTGGACAATAGATGATCTACGCCCATTTGCAGGTCATGTTTTGAATGCCTTTGGCCCACACAGGGTTATGTGGGGATCAGATTGGCCCGTTTGCCAGTTGCAGGCAGAATATGGTGATTGGCACGACATTTCTCAAGATTTAACGATAAGCTTGTCCAAAGCAGATCGTGCAGAAATTTTTGGAGGCACAGCCACAAAATTTTATAGGCTATTTTGACCAATTAAAAATTCTATGACGGACTGGGCTCTCAAATCTTTTCGCCTTTCTGGTTGACTTGAAACAGTCAAAGCCGCTGCGGCTTGAGCAAACCTAATGGCTTCAACCATCGGAGTGCCGCGCACCACCTGAGCGGCAAGCGCACCAACGAACATATCCCCCGCCCCATGGGTTGAGACCACATCAACTGAAAATCCTGAGTATAGTACATCATCATAATAAACCCCCTTTGCACCAAGCGTCTTCAAAACCCTTAAGGAGAGATTTAAACTTGAGTAAAATTCTGCCTCAACCTGGTTCACAATTAGCAAATCGATCACCTTAACCAAGTTATTTGGCAGCTCTCGAGCAGGAGCTGCGTTCAACCAAACTTCAGCATCAACCTTCTTGGCTTTGAGGGCGATTTCCATATTAACTTCTTGAGGAATTTCATTTTGCAAAATGACCAGCGATGTTCCTTGGGGTATGATTATATCGTTTGCCACAGTGTTGAGGTTGGCTGCAGAAACGATCACTGCACCATATTCACCACTAGAATCCACAATCGCAGCGCTCATGCCACTTGGTCCAATATCGCGTTGTAGTTGCGATAGGTCTACGCCACTTGCTGTCAGTGTTTCGCGGATCATGTCTCCAAAGAGGTCACTGCCTGCGCGCCCCGCAAAATAAACATTTGCCCCCATGCGAGCAGCAGAAATGGCCTGATTTCCACCTTTTCCACCAAAAACGTAGTCGACAGAATTACCGGCTACAGTCTCATCAAGCTCCGGCAAATGCGGGGCGGACAAGACCACATCTAAGTGAAGTGAGCCTACAACCAGTACGCTCATTTGAGCATTGTTGACTGGACTATCTGCATCGCCGTGGGTGCGTCTTGTCGTGCAATCGCGGACTGCAATTCGCCATTGTTTATTAGCTTGACGGCTGTAGCTCGCAATCGTTTCAAAACCTCAATGTTAGTTTGCGCTTCACTAACAGGATCGAGACCAGAATGGTCGGGGAAGGTATCAAAATAAATAGCACCTTTATAACCCAAACGCTCTAGTTCGACGAGCAATTCAATCGTTTGGATCGGGTGTACTGCACCGACCATCAATCCGTTATCCCACTTTCCATAACCATCGTTCAAATGCACGCCAAGGATCCGCGAGTGCCGAGCAATTAAGGTTGCGGCAAAGGCTGGCATTTCATCTGCATAGAGCACATGAGCAAAATCTAAAGTAACGCCCGTGTTGTCGCGCCCAATCTCTTTGATTGCCAAAAGTGTGGTTGCCGCATCAGGCATCAATGCAAAGGCACGTGGCTCATTGGGTTTGTATTCCAAAGCAATGTCGATTGCAGGGTTGTGATCGGCCACCTCAATCATTGCATCAATAGTATTACTCCAAGCGCGCTCATAGTCCATCTGGAACGAATAGTCGAAACCGTCTTGCCCCATCCAAAGCGTCATCAGATTACCACCCATTTCGGCCAAAACGTCTAAGCCGCGTTTGGTTTCGTCAATAGCAGCGCGCCGAACGACTGTATTAGGATGCGTGAATGCCCCAAGTTTATAACCAGGTTCGGTATAGTAACGCATCGCGATGCCATTAAGTATCATGCCGCTATCACCTAAAGCCTTCAACAGATCCGCTGGGCTGTCATCCATAAAATGATCTGGGTAATTCAAATCGGCCGCATTCACACCTGCCGTCGCTGCACGAGCTAAAAGATCAGTGGTGGTGATGGAATTTTTTCCTGGCCAATAGGTCTCGGAGCCTATTTTGAAAGCATTTAGGCGTGCGGCGAAGCGAGGCGTATCTTTCTGTTTCATACTTAAACCATAACCTTCAATATATCAAAAACGCAACTTTGATATCTAATTAATTTATCATTCATTTCGAATGAATGCTTTCAATTATTATTATTATAGGCCATTATTTCACAGCTTATTAGGCATCTGATTTGAAACAAAGCGACAGTTTTAAGGTATCAGCTAATAACAAAAAACTCCTCAATAAGATGCTATTTTCAAACTTGTTTTACAATAATACACCTTGCGGAAATCTAGTAGAATCTAGCCTCAAGCGCCTTTGCTCTGGGTGGCCACTCTGATCTTTTGAGCTACGATTGGCAATCTTCGATTGTTCATAATGGTCAAACCGCATGTGGCTGCAGTTTTTCGACCTCAGCCCTATAGGGTGTAGCACCCACAGGCAACTTTGGCACAATAACAGCATCATGATATTTTAATTGCTTTATCAGTACCGGAATTAAGCGTTTAAAGGCTACAGGTATTGACGGTTCGGGTGCTGGTAGGTCATGTTGTATTAAAGCATGGAGCGCAGGAAGATTGTAGTAAGGGACCATTGTGAACATATGATGTTCTAGGTGATAGTTCATGTTTAGATAAATGAAACTACTAATAGGATTCATTAAAACAGTGCGTGTATTCAAACGATGATCCGAAACATTTTCAGCTAAGCCTAGATGTTGCAAAAGGCCTGTCATAACATGGTGCCAAGACCCATAAATACGCGGTAGACCGATTAGCATTAACGGGAGGATTGATGACATCTGGAGTGAGAGCGCAACGGTGAGCATATATATCGCCAACCAAATTCTAGCGATCATAAAGATTTTGAAATAATCCTTTGGCGTAACATACATTGCTTCATTAGGATCAATTCGACCCCTGGCATGCAAAAACATTTGTTTAAAGGCATTGCACAGATCAATTATACCAAAAAACATTAACGCGATGCGAAACAAATCAGGTGGGCGCATGGACACAATTTCAGGATCGCGGCCAACTACTATTGTGTCTGTGTGATGTCTAATATGGCTGGCGCGCCATACCACAGGGTTTCTCATTATCATGAAGCTTGCAATTTGATACACTATATTGTTCATCCAAGGCGTCTTAAATGCGGTTTTGTGCCCACACTCATGCCATCGAGAATCGGACGCGGATCCGTATAAAACACCATATAAGAGCCAGAATGGAACAGACCACCAAGATGGCCAGAGCGCGATAGCAATAACCGCTGATAAACACATCGCTCCAAGCCACAGAAAAGTATCTCGAAGCGCAATAGTATCAGATTTTTGCATTAGTTTTCTGATGGCCATCGGATCTACATTGGGACGGAACCACTTAGGATTTGCAGTTCCATCATTATGGGACATGCGATCTGCTTCTTTAGAAAGTTTGTAACTTTTTGCCATTACAAAAAATAACAAGATCAAATATTGGAGTCAATCAGGTTCAAATATTGTGATCAACTCCAGTCTAGACATGGCGGTTTGGTGGTGTCACGATCCAATTTGGTGGTTTGGAATAAATCAAACAGTGATAGTAGAATATTATGGGTCATGAATATACGCTTTGGGTGGGATTGTTTG
>JAFMEA010000165.1 GCA_017856985.1 Planktomarina sp. | reverse complement strand
AATGGCTCACGAGCAAGGCATATTCAGCCATCCGCATACGCAAACCTTCAACGCCTAGTGTAATGGGACCACATTGATCTGCGAGCCAGGCGAAAGCAGCGTCAGGGCCTTCCGCATCTTTCCAATAAAATGTCTCAACATCAGGCATCGCCTCGGACCATTTCCGTTCCTCCAACGACGGCATTATTGCAAATCTACTGCCATCTTTACACACCACTAAAATTGTGGGGCGCTCCATCAGGTGCAACTCAAGGCCCGTGAGGTAGGTAAAATTTGCCCCCGGCACCACGGCAAAGGCATCTATTTCTTTAAAAACGGCAATACCAATTAAACGCTCGCAGCGTTTGGAGAGAATACTCAACGACTGTGACACGGTTCAAACCACTCACGCGCGACCTCTTGTAATGATCCATGCTGGTTGGCACCCAGATAAATCTGAAGTAATTTTTGGTTCAAAAAAAATCTTTTCATCAGGACCCCTCCTCTAACATGAAATACGATACCATCCCTAATCACAACGCAAATTTTATAGCCTGAGCGATCAATATTTATTAAAATAATAAATGTGATAATAAAGGTAAAAGACGTTTCTGGGATGTAATTAAAAATGATGCGCCAGCTGTTGCACCCACTGGGGCTGCAATCCAAAAACTTATGGGTTAAAAAAAATGAGGCTTGGCTGCCAAGGTTGACGTTTTAGAAAGGCTGCAATGACTAAATCAATTATCGTCCGTCATGAAATTGCGGAGTTAACAGATAACTATCTGCTAAAACTTACCCCGATGTTTCCAGAAATTGAATTTCATGCGGCTTATTCCCTTGAAGATGCCATGGACCTCGCGCCCGAAGCGCATGCATTTATAGGAATTGGTCCTTTTGTTCCGCCTACTATGATTGGCGCGATGACGAAGTTAGAGTGGGTGCAGACTCTAACCACTGGCGTAGATAATTTTCTTAACATGGCCGAGTTGCCAGATCACGTTCCTGTTACGAATATTAAGGATGTTCAGGGTCCACAGGTATCTGAGACTGCACTTATGTTGATGATGAGCTTGGCAAGGCGACTGCCTGCCATGTTTGAGGCGCAAAAAGCAGCTCGCTGGGAACGTCATATGCAACCTGCCCTTTTTGGTAAAACTTTGTGCATTTTGGGGCTTGGTAATATTTCTGAAACCTTAGCTTTATACGCAAAAACCCTTGGTATGAAAGTTCTTGGTGTATCAGATAGTCGCGTCAAAGCACCAAATGTAGATCGCATCTACAAGCGCGATGAACTAAATGTGGCTGCCGCAGAGTGTGATTTTTTAGTTGTATTAGTCCCTTTATCAGAAAAGACACACCATATTATTAACGCAAAGGTCCTGTCGGCTATGAAACCAACGGGTTTTGTGTTGAACCTTGCCCGGGGAGGCTGCGTTGATGAAACGGCATTGATCGAAGCCCTTAAAGCGGAGACAATTGCGGGGGCAGGCTTGGATGTCTTTGAACACGAACCTTTACCGCCAGCAGATCCAATATGGTCTGCACCAAACGTTGTGTTAACCCCCCACATTGCAGGCTTTGCAGATATTGTCGCCGAACAGTGCTTGCCGACAGTAATAAAGAACTTAAGAATTTACGCAGAAACAGGTGCATCTGGCCTGAACTCAGCCATCCCAAATAAGCTGAAATAAATGTGAATTATCTCCCAAACTGATGGCGGGGCTAACATGTAAAGTATCCCTGCCGTTAAGTTAGATGTGAGGGAGATTTATCATGATTATTTTAATCAAAAGTACTGACCGGTCTAATAAACTCTCTGTTCCCATAAATGATGAAAAGACAGACTCAAAACTGCCTCGATCAGCAGCCAAACTTGTTAATATAAACCTGGGCTGTAGCTAAGATGACAGAGAGTATTTGGTCTATGATATTTCCGTGTCGTGCGCATGCGTACGCCGCGACAACAACCAATCAACTACGAGGAATCTTGGAAACATGGGTGCCAGATGGTTAAGCCTGTACAGCTTATTCCGTTAAGCAATAAATAGATATGGTTTAGAAGTGACTAAAACTATGATCTAACCTCTAGATCCCACCGATTCCCTACCAGAAAGGCGATACCATGCGCAAAGATAAAATAACTCCGAGCCTGTCGCCCCTTGCTCTTTTAACCTTGGCAGCCTGCGGTGGCGGTACGGATCCCAATGTTTCTCAATTCGTTAGTGAGAAATTAGCTGGTGGACCTCTGCTGGACACAACCGCGTTTAATGCCAATAACATCATCAGTACTATTTCCAGTTCCCCGAACACATCGTCGGCCACTGCGCCAGTGGAAGATGGATCTGTGATGAACACAACAGCTTCAGTTGATAATAACGAAACTAGCGCGACCCCTAGCACCTCTAACACCACTTCTGCTAGCAATTCAGTTGATAATAACAGCAGTAGTACGGCATCCAGTTCCCCGAACGCCACTCCCGTTAGCAATCTAGCGGAAGATAACACAGTGCTTAACACAACTGCTTCAGTTGATACTGACAGTAGCAGTACAGCGTCCAGTTCCTCAAACACAACTTCCCTTAGCAGTTCAGTAGCAGGTGCATCTCTGCCAAACTCAATCGCTTCAGTTGATAATAGCAGTACAATTTCCAGCACCACCAACACCAATTCCGTAAGTAATATAGCCGGGAATGAACCTCTGCAGGTGGCAAGTGTTCCTGTTGCTAATAGCACTAGCAGTACGGCTTCCAGTGCATCCAACCCCGCTCCCGTAAGTGGTTCAGTGGAGGATGGCCCTTTGCAGAACGCGATCGCGTTTCTCGACTATAACGATAATGGTCTTTTGGATGTAGGTGAGCCATCCGCGCG
>JAFMEA010000044.1 GCA_017856985.1 Planktomarina sp. | reverse complement strand
TGCGTCCCAACCAATATATTTAATTCACCCGACAAAAGTTTAATCAATTTTTGATTTCTCACAGAGCCTTTATCTCTACCCGTCAGAATATCGATGGAAACGCCCGCAAGGTTCGCAAGTGGACGCAAGCTTGCTAGGTGCTGGCGAGCTAGAATCTCCGTTGGAGCCATCATGACCCCCTGCCCACCGGATTCAACAGCCTGTAACAAACTCATGAATCCGACCACAGTTTTACCCGCGCCAACATCACCCTGTAATAAACGGTTCATTCGGTAACGGTTAGACATGTCACTACCGATTTCAGCTATCGAACGAACTTGTGCGCCAGTAAGCTCATAAGGGAGACTATCCAATACCTTCTGTTGGAGCCTGCCATCCCCTTTAGATATACGTCCAGATTTTGTTCGAGCTTTCTTGCGTGCAATTGCTTTAGTGAGCTGATGAGCTAAGAATTCATCATACGCCAACCGCTCACGAACCGGTGTACGCAATGAAATGTCTGAAATCGATTCAGGTCTGTGTGATTGCAGTAATGCAACCGAAAAACTGGGCCAGCCTTTTTTATTTAGTAATGAGGGCTCTATCCACTCAGGCAGAGCTGGAACATTAGAAAGAGAAGCAGTAACGGCCCTCGCCATTATTTTTCTGGTAACCCCAGCTGTCAGTGGATAAACTGGTTCAAAGCTTGGTAACTGGCTTCTTTGGGCAAGCGGTAAGACATAATCGGGATGTGCCATTTGAGCAGAGCCATCAAAAAACTCAACCTTTCCTGAAATCAATCTAGTTTCGTCAACTGGCAATAACTTATTTAAATAATCTCCACGAGCATGGAAAAAGACTAAACTTATTTCTGTCTGAGAATCTTTGACAAGTACACGGTAGGGTTTTCCTCTAACCTTGGGTGGAAAATGTTGAATTACCCGCACTTCAACACTTAAAACCTTTGATCCTGATGTATCCGCAACAGTTAATACAGCACGTCGGTCAATTATGTCATAGGGGAGTGTGAGAACCAAATCCCGAGGTCTAGTAATTTTTAAAGACCCTAACAAAGCGGCAATTTTTGGGCCAATTCCAGGCAGTGTTTTAATGTTGGCAAAAAGTGGGAATAAAACTTCAGGGCGGCTACTCATGTTTCTTCAATAAGAGAAATCCAATCCTCTTCATCCATTATTCTAACACCAAATTCAGATGCTTTTTTTATTTTTGAACCTGCGCCAGACCCAGCAATTAGTATATTAGTCTTTGGACTGACTGATCCAGATACCTTTGCACCCAACCTCTCAGCACGAGCCTTTGCTTCTGCCCGAGTCATTTTTTCTAATGTCCCTGTAAAAACAACTGTCTGGCCAGCAACTAGACTGTTCGCTGTATTAATCTGCTCAAATGGAAGCACAACAAGTTGCTCCACTAATGCGTTGATCTCATTTAATTGGCTGACGTCTTGAAAAGGCTCGATAACAGATTTTGCCATAACATCTCCAATCCCGTCGATGTTCAGTAAGGCCTCCCAAGGTTCACTTTCAGGAACTGCTTCCACCATCGCTCTTGTGAAATTGTTCCAAGTCAAAAACTGGGCTGCTAATAGCTTTGCACTACCCTCGCCCACATGACGTATTCCTAATGCAAAAATGAATCTGTTAAGAGAAATCTTACGTTTCTGATCGATGCTATTAAAAAGATTTGAAGCAGACTTTGTCCCCCATCCCTCGATATTTTTTAATTGCAATGCCTGACCGGAACCATATTTATATTTAAGGGTGAAAATATCCAGAGGAGTAGTAATCCACCCCCTGTCAAAGAATTGCTCTATTTGTTTAGCTCCCAACCCTTCAATATCAAAGGCCTGCCGAGAAACAAAATGTTTTAGTGCTTCGATTGCCAAATGTGGTGATGGCTGTTTTCCAGAATAGCGCCAGACAGCGTCACCATCTGCCCGGTGACCATCTATTCCTTCGGCTATTAACTTTTTCAGGAAATCGAATGGTATGCTATCCTTAGATCGTCGGTTCAAATCAACATCAAAAATTTTTGGAATAACGTCACCAGCCCTATAAACTTGGACATAATCACCAATTCTTATATCTTTACCGTCTCGAATTTTGTGACCTTTACTATCAACACCTCTAATGTAGTCCTCATTGTGTAAGGTAGCGTTTGACACAATTACCCCTCCCACAGTAACAGGTTTTAACCGCGCGACTGGACTAAGAGCACCAGTTCGGCCGACTTGAATGTCAATATCAATCAGCTGGGTCCAAGCCATCTCTGCAGGAAATTTATGAGCAATAGCCCAGCGAGGAGCCGTAGACCGGAAACCAAGCCGCTCCTGAAGCGCCAAGTCGTCTACTTTATATACCATCCCATCAATATCATAACCCAAATCTGGCCTAATTTTTTCAACATAATTATAATGTTCAATCAGGCCATCGGTAGTTTCAAATCTTCTAAACAATGGGTTTACACTAAATCCAAATTTTTTCAGTTGATTAACAGATTCTGTTTGAGTGCGTCCAAGTGATGATGAAAGTGCGCCCCAAGCATAAGCGTAAAACTTCAATGGGCGATCTCGTGTAATTCGAGCATCCAGTTGGCGAAGTGAACCAGCAGCAGCGTTACGTGGGTTTGAAAATAGTTTTTGGTTCGAGTTTAATTGAACCTTGTTCAATGCTGTAAACTCCGAATGCCCCATGTAAACTTCACCACGCACCTCTAGTAGGTCGGGAGCATCACAAATAGTGATTGGAATATCGTCTATACTTTTTGCATTCTCTGTTACGTCTTCGCCAATTTCTCCATCCCCACGAGTCACAGCATGCACCAATTTTCCCTTCTCATAGCGAACGGCTAGAGACAAACCATCAATTTTTGGTTCAGCAACCATACTGAGGGGATGAGCTACAGGAATACTTAAAAACTTTTTTATGCGGATAACAAAGTCATCCACATCCTCTTTGTCAAAAGCGTTGCTGAGCGATAACATCTTAATCTTATGCTGAATTTTTTGGAACCCTTCCTTAGGCTGGGCACCAATTTGGTCTGTAGCGCTTTTGGGCAATTTCAATTGAGGAAACCGCAATTCAATTTTTTGATTACGCCGCTTTAACGCATCGTAAGTGGCATCATCAATGGTAGGCTTATCTTCACTGTGATAAGCTATATTTGAATTTTTTAAAACCTTAGCTAGTCGAAGAAGTTCGCCGCGGGCTTCATCTTCCGAAAGGTTTTCTATTGATATGTTGAGTGGCATTTAAGGCCTCTGGATGCTTTTAGGTAAAGTAAGGTCATGACTGATATCAGTCCATACTCCTTGTATCCTTTTTTTACAGGCCTGAATAAATAAAAATAATGCTACTTAATAGGATACGGCTCACATAAGCTCTCTGTGAGGATTATAATCGTTATTAATTTTTTATATATAAATTTAGACTTCATTTTTAAAAGTTAACGAGTTGTTAAACTCACCTTATTTGTTAATAACGCATTCAAAGAGGTTTAACCGAAGCGATATGGCAACTGCGATGGCAAAAGATACTGCAACTAATGCATTAGGATTTGATAAATCCCCTAAGGACACCCGCGTTGTCGTTGCAATGTCAGGTGGGGTAGACAGCTCCGTCGTTGCAGCTGAGTTGGCTGCGCAAGGTTACGATGTAGTTGGAATAACTCTTCAATTATATGATCATGGTGCAGCCCTTGCAAAAAAAGGTGCATGTTGTGCCGGAAGTGATATCCATGACGCTCGAAGGGTAGCAGAAAAATTAAATTTTCCTCACTATGTTTTGGATTATGAAAATTCCTTTCGTGAATCCGTAATTGATGACTTCGCCAAAAGCTATCTGGCAGGCGCCACACCAATTCCTTGTATTCGCTGCAATGAGCGCATCAAATTTAAAGATTTGTTGGAAACGGCGATAGATCTAGACGCTGACTGCATGGCAACTGGACACTATATTCAGCGAAAAAATGGTATCAACGGTGCCGAATTACACATGGCTGCTGATCATCAACGCGACCAGAGTTATTTTCTTTTTTCCACAACGGCAAAACAATTAGACTACCTACGTTTTCCCTTGGGTAGTTTAGCATCAAAGGCAGAAACACGCGCCCTGGCCGCTAAATATGGCCTAGATGTAGCAAACAAACCCGACAGCCAGGATATTTGTTTCGTACCAGACGGTAATTACGCCGCTGTAATAGAAAAATTGTATCCAGGCACCGCACAGCCAGGTAAAATTATAGACCAAAATGATAACATACTGGGAACGCATAACGGCGTAATTAATTATACCATCGGCCAACGTCGCGGTCTTGGGATAGGTGGTTTGGAAGAACCACTGTACGTAGTTAAGTTGGATGTTGATCGCAAACTTGTAATTGTTGGACCGAAAGAACTGTTGGCGACGAGACAAGTATCACTCAAAGAGGTCAACTGGCTTGGCGATACTCCACTAATGACTAAATCGACCTGGGAGATTAGAGCTAAAGTACGGTCGACCCGACCTCCCCGCGATGCAGTGCTACGTCCAATTTCCAACACCGAGGCTATTGTTGAATTAATTGCTGCAGAAGAGGGAATCGCACCCGGTCAAGCATGTGTTTTTTATGGGCAAGATAGCAGTCGAGTATTAGGTGGTGGTTGGATCAGTAATTCTTAAAGTTTGTCCATTATTGCCAAGGCTGCCCGATCATCAAGTTGTTCATCACCTCTACCTAATAGATCCATAGTCTTTTTTAATACTGCGGTTTGCAGATTGGGGTTTTTTAATAAACGTTCAAGCTCGTTTCTAATTAATTCAACTCTACAGTCCTTACCCAGCAACTCAGGAATATCGCGCGTCTTGGAAATAAGGTTCACTAGATTGACTGTGTCTACACGTATTAAGGAGTTTATTACCCAGCGAGAGAGCCGGCTCATATCGTATGCTATAACCATGGGCGTACCCACTGCGGCTAGCTCCAAAGAAACTGTCCCTGATGCCGCAAGAGCCACTTTAGCACTAGAAAAAGCGGTAAACCGTTGCTCTGCTGCCTCTTCAGCAGTCAAGTCCTGACCCGTAATAACATAAGATTTATTAGGTAAGTCAATGATATAACTTGAAATATAATCTTTCAAATGCGGGAGTGTAGGAAATATTAGCTGAAAGTTGGAAAATTCACTACCACGTAAAACGTTACAAAATATTGGCAACAGCCGCTGAACTTCAGACAACCTGGAACCTGGTAAAATTACTAATGAGTCCTGAAGAGGATCAATTTTAAATTTTTTCTGAAAACTTGTTATCTTTTCTGGTTTTATTGGCTTCATAGAAGCAATCGGATGCCCAACAAAATCACACTCCATGCCTTCTGCTTTCATATATGATGGCTCAAATGGAAATAGTGCCAACACGTGATCAATGAAATAGGCCATTTTTTTTGCTCGCTTGGGTCGCCAAGCCCAAACGGTAGGTGCTACATAATGCACTGTTCGAATACTTGAATTTATAGCACGCACTTTCTTTGCAACGCGAAAACTAAATTCAGGACTATCAATAGTAATTAAAATATCTGGTTTGTACTCAAGGACTGCCTCCACAGTTTGAAAAAGGCGTCGCCTGAGTTTAAAATATTTGGATAGGATTTCGGTTATACCCATCACTGACAATTCTGACATTGCAAACAGGCTTTGGATCCCATTTTGCTCCATTTCGGGTCCTGCAATCCCTCTAAATTTAGCTTTTTTATTTAATTTTTTAATACCTCGCATCAATGATGCGCCCAATCTATCACCAGAAGCTTCACCCACGACCAAAAATACTTTCAAATGTCTGCCTCCCGCACCCAAATGAAAAGGTCAAGTTCGTTAGCTTTTTTGATAACTTGCTCAACGTTTAAGATTAAAACACCACCGTATTGTATTACAATACCATCCAGGCCACATTCTTTTGCTTGGGTAATTGTATCCGTTCCAATTGCAGGAATATCAACACGACGGTCCTGGCCAATCTTGAGTGATTTAAACAGTATGCCACCTTTAGGCCAAAAAAGAGGCCGAAGACTAATCGATCTCAGCATCCAGTCAGTGCCACCAAAAGTTTCGATGGACAGAACATGGTTATTTGAAACGACACAACCCTGCCCAATATCCAAAGGTGATAATTGAGCCAGAACCAACTCAGCACGTTGAGCATCCACTTTGTTTGCAGGGTGGGGCCGTTTTTTAGTCAGCACACCACAATTTGGTAACCAATTTGGTATTATCTTATCTAGCCCAACCACACCGAATCCCGAGGCTTCAAAGATCTGAATCACAGCACCTAAGGCCTGATCGTCACCCATATCAATTGCCTTTATCAAGCGCTTTAAAATCTTCTTAGTTCGGTCATCTATTAAATTGTGATCAATTTTAGGTCTTTGAATAGCACCAGCAAAACAAACTTCAGTTATTCCTAATTCCTTAAGCCGGTCAAGGAACGTTCCTAAGGTCTCAAGACGAAAAATTAAATCTGAAACCAACTCATCTGGTATAAATTGTTCAAGCGATGCTATTAGCGGTCGCTCTCTTAAGGCAGCCACAATTAAAGCTGGTAAGGCACCCTGCCCAGAAATAAGAGCCAGCATTTTATTAACCTGGCGTCAGGAATGACCGATCACTATCGCCCATTACAAAATCAACAATATCCTGAACATATGCGTTATTTGTCTCCTCACTCAACCGTTTGGCCCTATCTTGAAACGCACCGTCACCTTGGGCCAACATTTGAAAAGCAGCCCGCAAGGCAGTAATGTCATTGCGGGCTACTCCAGCCCTCTTGAGCCCAACAAGATTAAGCCCATCGAGTTGACCACGAGATCCCTGAACTAATCCATATGGAATTACGTCATGCGTAACCATCGACAACGCTCCAATTATAGCGCCCTTACCCAAACGCACAAATTGATGAATACCACACAAACCACCCACTATTACATCTTCTTCAATTATCACATGGCCAGCAATAGCGGCAGAGTTTACAATAATAACTCGATCAGAAACCTGTGCGTCATGTGCAATGTGGCATCCCGCCATCATTAAACAATCATTCCCAATTTTTGTTACTCCACCACCTGCATGAGTACCTGTATTTATTGTAACATGCTCACGTATTCGATTACGTTCTCCGATAATGAGTGCCGTAATTTCGCCTTTAAACTTCAGATCTTGGGGAATTTCGCCAATTACAGCAAATGAATATATCGATGTATTGGAACCTATTGAAGTGTGACCCTTTATGACCACATGAGACATGCATGAAACATTTTCAGCCAATTTAACCTGCGAACCAATCCAGCAGAATGGACCAACCTTACAACCGGCTGAGACCTCAGCCCCTTCTTCAATCACAGAAGAGGGATGAACATCTGCCGTTTTATGGATCGTCATATGCTTTGCTCCGATAAGTCCATCATAGCTGTAAATTCAGCTTCTGCCGCCATCTGACCATTGACATCTGCAATGCCCTTAAACTTCCAAATTTTTGAGCCCTCACGCAAGGTCTCAACATGGAGATTCAACACATCACCAGGAACCACCTTTCTGCGAAACTTACATCTATCAATCGACATAAAATAAATTAGCATATTTTTATTATGTAATTTATGCGTCGTGCCAACCATTACAGCGGCAGTTTGTGCTAATGCTTCAATAATAGTTACACCAGGCATAATTGGAGTTCCAGGAAAGTGACCTTGAAAGTGTGGTTCGTTCATAGTCACATTTTTAATGCCACGGGCCGTTTTTACACCGTCAATATCCTCCACGCGGTCAACTAACAAAAATGGGTATCGATGAGGTAGAAGGCTTTGGATCGATTGAATATCTGCAGTTGCAAGTATGGTCATGTTAGTTCCGTTCTGTATTTCCAAAATAGCAACTCAAACATGTTTTAATTTTCAAGTTCAGATGCTTGACTGCCTTTGGCATTCATAAAAGCCTGGTCTACTCGCTCTACGATTAGACTTGTTATATCAATCGACGCCAAACTCCAAATAACTGTGTTTTTTTCTAAAATGATAGATGCATCATATTCACGCATTATTTTTTCGATAATTGGTCTTATTTGATTATAAAATAAGGGCTTTAATTCTTGAAACTTTTTATCAACAAGCCTTATTTTCTCTAATCTTACAGCGCGGATTGCAACGGCCTTCTTATCAAAAGCCTCTGCTGCCTTGGAAAATTCTTCGGGTGAAAGGCTCTGTCTTTCCTCAGTAAGTTTTATCTCTTCTTGTTTCAGGGAATCTAAAATAGCATCGTTTTCTTCGTTAAAAGATTGGTTTTCAAGCCCAAAGTTTTTTCGAATTGACTTACCAAATTTTGATGATTGATAAGCTCTATCTAAATCAACAACTAAAATACCATTTGACCCTGCCAGAGCCATATTTGTTGATAGCACAAATGCTAAAGAAAGAATTATGTAATATATTTTAAATGTAAAATTTAAGAAAATCATCAAAAAGATGTCGATACTGTTAAATCAAAAGTCTGTTCTACATCAAACTGTTCTTTGCTAACTGCATCAGTCCAGTTGAATCTGAGAGGGCCTATCGCCGTAGACCAAAACATCGTCACACCCAAAACTGCGCGCGTTTTGAAATTTTCATAAAGTACTCCTGAAGCGCTCTGCAGTGACGAGTCCAACCCCCAAACAGACCCAACATCAAAAAACGCACCAAAATCAATGCCGTACTCTTCCGGTAACCCAATGGGAAATTGCGTTTCAAAACGCGCAACAGCATAATAATCACCACCCAAAGCATCATTGTACGGAATAGACGAGCCGCTTATCCCTTTTTGACGTGGCCCAAGTCCACCTGGAGCAAATCCACGAAAAGTCCGAGCAGACATGAAAAACCTGTCAGTTATTCTACTTGCCTTATTTGCTTCAAAAGCTAAAGCTCCCGACTCCAAAACTGCCGTCAATCGAACATCATCGTTACGAACATAAGTTTCCGCACCCATTCTTAAATTTGAGCGCACAAAGTTATCATCACCTGCTAATGCCAAGTCTTGAGAGAAATTCAAGAAAGTCCCCGCTTTGGGATTTAATCCTGTCCGCCGATTGTCTATTGAATAAACGTAGCCCAAGCCATAATTTGTACGACGTGGGCGGGTAGCATCGTTTTGAATTATTGATGATACAGTAGTTACATTTTTTATTAACTGAGATTCATTAAAAAATTTAGCACCTAATCTCCCATTCTCACTTATTGGAAAAGTCAATGTTGACGACAAATTGAACTCGTCGGTATCGTAGAGAGCATTATTACTAATAGTTGTTCGATATTCAGAGCCTACATTTAGGCTGAGATCACGGCTCAGTAGAGATGGTTCAGTGAAAGAAAGCCCTAAATTATTAGTCCCTGAGGTCGTGCTTAGGCTCAATCCAACAGCTTGACCGCGACCCAAAAAGTTAGCTTCCTTAAAGTTTCCAATAAGCCCTACACCGTCAGCCGAATTATAATTGGCCCCAAAACTTAAACTGCCAGTTGGTTTTTCAGTTACCACAACATCAATTATTATTTTGTTCTGTTCTGATCCTTTTCTAGTTGTAACATTAACTGAGCCAAAAAGATTCAAACTTCGGATACGGTCGGCGACGCGTCTAATTCGACGAGGATTAAAGGGATCACCCTCAACTATGTCAAACTGCCGACGTATAACTTTGTCTAGTGTAGTTGTGTTTCCCCTGATACTTATTCGTTCAACAAATACCTTGGTTCCTTGCGAAATCTCCAAGTTAACATCGAGCGATAACTCTTTCTCATTACGATTTAATCGGGGTGTTATCTGAACAAAATTAAGCCCCAAATCTAAAGCGCGTCGCTCCATACGCGTAACTGTATTTTCAACTAATTTAGCCGAGTATATTTTTCCTTCTTCAATCTTGATAGCAGGCTCAAAACTTTTTATGTCCACATTTGAAAGAGTTGTGGTTGTGCCTATCTGGCCAAACTTAAACTGCTGACCCTCCTGAATCTTAAACGTGACGAAAAATGACCCACGTGTTTTTGAAAGCTCTGAGTTGACAGAGAGAATTTCGAAATCCAAATATCCACGGTCCAAGTAAAACTCTTTTAGAAGTTGTTTATCAAATTCAACGCGGTCTTCGATAAAAGTATCCCTCCGGACAAACATACGTAGAAGGCCCGCCTGTTTTGTACCGATTACCCGTCGCAAGCGACTATCGGAGAAAGCACGGTTTCCAATAAATGAAATCCTTTCAATCTCAACCACACCACCTTCAATAATTTCAAATACAACATCAACTCGATTGTCAGCGCGCCTTATAAGCCTGGGTTCAACACTTGCCGAGATTCGACCTTGGTTAGCGTATGCAGTCGCAATAGCATTAGAGTCCTCGCTCACTTGACTTTTTGAGTAAACACGACGCGGCATCGTCTTTACTAAAGGCCGCAATAAATCATCGCCCGCCGTCGTATTTCCTTCAAACACCACTGAGTTCACTGTCGGGTTTTCAACAACGGTTATCAGTAAAGCGCCATCAGTTACATCAGCAGAGACTTGCTCAAAAAGTCCAGAATTTCTGACGTCCTGTATTGAATCATTTAATCTAGCAGTACTCCAATTAACATCACCACTTAAATCTAAAAGAGCCTCAATAGTTGCTGTCTCAATACGCAAATTACCTTCTATCTTTACTTTGGTAATTTTATAATCTTTTGCCTGTGCCATGCTGGAAACAAAAAACACAATAAAAGATATCGTTATTAAGCTGCATATAAAAATAAAAAATTGATGGGCCCCAGCTCCGAACATTTTCATTATAATGGCCCCTAACCTTAGCATATATTTCTAGTTTTACTTTACCTTTTAGTAGCATGCATGTCAAAAACCCTTGACCAAAATTCTGTGCGTTTAATGAAGGTAGGTTTTTAAGGGCAGAGCATATTCATAACTACCGTGAAAACAGTCAAAGACAATATGAAAAAAAGCCCTGCTGACATTATTAACTGCAAAGTGCGCTCTCTCGGTTTTCTGCCTGTAACAAATTCGTAGGCACACATTATCAGGTGACCACCATCTAGAACCGGAATAGGAAATAAATTCATTAGGCCAACGGCTGTGGAAAGACCCGCTATAAGGGCCAGAAATGGAATGGTTCCCTGAGTTGCAACTTGCCCAGCAGTTTCAGCTATCGCCACCGGCCCAGACAAATTACATGCACTAATTTTTCCAAGTACCATCTCTGACAAACCAGATAGAGATATTTTAATTATAAACCATGTCCGAGCAGTAGCAGCTTTCAATGCTGTGATAAAGGGAAGCGGCAAGGTTCCCGGTTCAAAAAACATCGCACTACTAATTCCCACCAACCGTCGATTCGTAAAACTTCCATCAGGTCCTGGAACGGCCACTGCTTTCGATTTTAGAGTAACATCAAACTCTACCCCTTGCCGCCATACGGTAAAAGTCATTGAATCATCTTCTGCAGCTGCTACCGCCTGCTGTAAGTCACCAAAGTCTCGGATGGGGGCTCCGGAAATATGCGTAATCACATCACCCGCTAATATCCCAGCCTCAAAAGCCGCTGATCTCGGGGAAACTTGTCCAACAAGCGCAGGAAATGGAACTGGTCCAAGAGCCTCAAGTGTGTTCCCATTTCTTTTCACAGTATAAATTACAGGTGAATTTAAATCTTGACCCACTAGAAAAAAAGATTCAAAGTTCGCGACCTCAGTTTTATTGACCGCTATAATTTCATCACCAATCTTAAGATCAGACTGGCCAGGTACTGGCGCAAGCTTTGCAATAAGCAAATTTTCTGAATATTGGCCCTGCCACATAAACAAACAACAAAATACGATAATAGATAAAATAAAGTTGAATGCTGGACCAGCAAACGCGGTGGCAGCACGGGCCCAGATAGGAGCCCCATGCATAGTTCTACGAAGTTCGCTGCTGTCTTTACTAGAGGTCGAACCGGGGTCTATTTGACCAACTGCATTTTCGTCACCCTTAAAGCGAACGTAGCCCCCGAACGGTAACGCAGCAAATTGCCACTTGGTGCCATGCTTATCCATCCAGGATATCAATACTGTCCCAAATCCGATAGAAAATACCTCTGCGTGTATTCCGCACCATCTACCCACAATGTAATGCCCATACTCGTGAACGGCCACAATGATTGACAGTGCCAGAACAAAAAAGAACAACACCCAGACAAAACCACCAAATGCTGTAGACAGAGCGAAGATATCAAACATTTATAGCTCTCGAAATTTGGCGCGCCTCATCATCAGCATTTAAGATATCGCCTAACTGTTTCGGTTGGTTATTTAAAATGCCTAGCTTATCTAACTGATCTAAGGTCAACTCTACCACTTTCGCCATATCCAAGAAACCAATTTCTTGAGTTAAAAATCGGTCCAACGCAACCTCCTTTGCCGCATTAAAACCAGAGCCCCAAAGACCCCCACGTCGCATTACTTCCCTAGCCAATCTGAGGGCTGGGTATCTGACCTCATCAGCTTCTAAGAAAGTAAATTTTTTTATTGTTTTAAAATCTAATCGAGCAACATTTATATTTTTTCTTTTTGGATAATTTAATGCAAACCCAATAGAGTGACGCATATCCGGTGGCCCAAGGTGTGCCATCATTCCGCCATCATTAAAACCAACAATTGCGTGCATCAAACTTTCTGGGTGAATTATAGCCTCAATCTTACCCTCAGGTAATCCAAAGAACTCTTTTGTTTCAATCAACTCCATAGCTTTATTAAACATGGATGCACTATCAATTGTTATCCTCTGCCCCATACTCCAATTTGGATGGGTTTGAGCTTGCGCGGGTGTAACAAACTCCAGTTCACTTTTTGTTAAATCGCGAAATGCACCACCACTAGCCGTAATAATAATCCGTTCAACCGTACTAATATCCTCGCCCAAAAGTGCCTGAAAGATGGCCGAATGTTCACTGTCTACTGGAACTACCTTCGCCTTACTTTCAGCAGCCATCTTCAACAAAAGAGGACCAGCCGTGACTAAAGACTCCTTATTTGCGAGGGCCAAAACCGTACCCTGTGCTACGGCTCTCAAACTAGGCGCCAAGCCTGCAACCCCAACTATTGCGGACATGATCCAATCAGCAGGACGCTCTGCAGCCTCCAAAACTGCGGCATTTCCTGCCGCGGCAGGAATATTAAGACCCTCCAATCCAGCCCTTAGTTCATGTAGTAATTCAGGGTAAGCAGTAACGACAATTTCTGGACAAAATTCAATCGCATCTCTGACAAGTTGTTCAATATTTTTTCCACCAGTAAGCGCAACAACCTCAAACAAATTCTTATCACACCGAACCAAATCTAGAGTATTTTGTCCAATTGACCCAGTCGATCCAAATATAGAAATACGTTTTTTCAACTTAAGAATACAATAGCTGCAAGGCCAAGTACCGTTGCTCCACCGATAAATCCATCAAACCTATCCAAAACACCACCATGCCCAGGAATTAAATTGGAACTATCCTTCACATCAACCCTGCGCTTAACCCAGCTTTCCGCTATATCACCGAGCTGAGATCCAATAACAACGGAGATACAGACGGGAACCGTCCAGGACGCTCCACCATAAAGCATTAAAATATAACCAAAGAGTGTTGCCAAAAGCCAGCCAGCAAAAACTCCACTCCAGGTTTTATTAGGACTAATAGATGGCCAAAACTTACGGCCACCAATCAGACGCCCAGCAACATAGCCGCCAATGTCAGATAATATTACTAATGTCGCCAACACTGCCGCCCCAAATACCCCAAAATTAAGAGCGATATACCAAAATGCGAGCGTTCCTATGGTTAAAATAGCACCATAAACAACATAAACCATGCGTTGTTTTTGGATCAAAGCAGACCCAATTATTATTGGCAAAAAACTAGCAACTGTCGGTAAAAAAAATCCAGAATTCAAAGCTGCTGGCTGAACTATCATTGGCAACCAACCTAGCGCAGCTACTGAACAGATCGTAAATAGTCTGCGGCTTGACGCTCCAAACATTTGCCCCATTTCCCAGTGCATTATTACTGCACAAATGAACGCTAGTATCAGTAAACCTGTAGTTCCGGACCACATCGCCAAAAAAAGAATAAGAAGCAGTAACCCACCCGAAATTACTCTTAAGGGTAAATCTGCCCATTTACTAGAATTCATTATAGCACCGCACCATAGCG
>JAFMEA010000164.1 GCA_017856985.1 Planktomarina sp. | reverse complement strand
GAAAAGCGGCGTAGGCACACATCTCCCAAACCTTGCGAAATACCCGCTCAGTCGTTTCTAAGATAGGGAACCGGACATTGCCACCAACATTGAATATACAAATTTCGACTGGACCGATTTCGGCTTCGACCTTGGAGAACATTTCTATTGTAGTTTCTTCGCGACGAGCATCCCACGTGAAACCTTGTGCAGACCCTCCTTCAGCTTTAATTTCAGATATTAAAGGTGCGAGTTTTTCACCTTGACGGCGCCCCATAACGACATGGTAACCACCGTGGGCAAAACGTTTGGCGATAGCAGCACCTATATAATCTCCGGCTCCTACGATCAGGCAGATGGGTTTTATGTTCATGCTGAACTCCTATACGGCTTCTGCCACCACAAAGGCTGGTCGGGTTTCTAGCCGGTCCGCGTAGGCTGAAAGAGCAGGGAACCCGTTAAAATCAACCTTAAGACGCCGAGCCATAATGACTGCATGCCCTGTGATAGTATCGGCGACGGTAAAACCGCCGGCTAGAAACGCGCGTCCATCCATATGGGTCTCCAGCGCGCCCAATGTGCGGCCCATCAGTTTTAGTGCACGCTTCGCCTGCTCCGGGTTGCGGCGTTCTGGCGGCAGCAAAACCGTTTCAACTACGTAATTCCCCATGGGGCCCATGATCATGCCCTCCGCATAATGCAACCATTGTAGATATTGCGCAAAATTTTCAGCCTCTGTCTCAGGAACTAGAGCTGGAGCATATTTTGCGCCCAAATATTGTGCAATTGCCGTGCTTTCGGTGAGAGTGACATCCCCATCGACAAGCGTTGGCACCCGACCATTTGGGTTGACTGAGGTGTATTTCGGGCCATGCATCTCTTTTTGTCCAAGCGTAAATTTTTCTAATTCGTAGCTCAGACCAATTTCTTCTAACAGCCAGACAGTGCGCACAGCACGGGATTGGGGGGCATAGTAAACTTTCATAGTGGCGTCCTGTTCGGTCATGGTAAGGGTATTGTTTGTTACTTGGTACGGGTCAAACCCATTGGCATATTGGATATCCGTTTCATCTCTGCAGTATCAAATAATGACGGGTCATCTAGATAATTCAACAACATATCTGTTGCGTCATCGCCCCAGAAAGTTTGTCCTCCGACCAAAAAGGTTGGTACTCCAAAAACGCCATCAACTATTGCTGCCTCGGTGTTGGTACGAAGGGTATTTTTGACCAAGATGTCCGCCATAGCGATTTTTGGGTTGGAAATGCCCAGAGCGTCCGCAATTGCTTGAACGCCCTCGGATGTATCTGGTTGCATCCCCTTGCCATAAATTACATCAAACACCGCACGCACATGATCGATTTTCGCCCCTGCAGCAACGCAGAGCCGAAGCGCTGGCAAGGGATTAAACGGATGCATTTGAGGCATCGCAAATGGAAGGCCCAGCTGGTCCGCCTTCCATTGAAAGAACCGGTAGACAAAACGCCGTTTTGGTGGAATTTCTGCAGGCCCCAATTGCCCCCAATGTTTCAAAATAGCACCAAAAACCACAGGAACTGTTGTTACTTCGAGATTGGGTGGCAATTTCTGGAATCGGGCCAACTGCAGATAGGCAAAGGGTGAGAGAAAATCAAAATACCATTTAGCTTTGGTCATATCTGGGGCTCCTCGCGCCTGTTGAACTTCTTATCATGCCTGAAAGGGGACTGGTTACTGCGACAAATTTCCTTAGTGCAGGTAACGCGGATCATTTTAGTTCTTTGATCATATCGGCGCTCATGATAAATTTCTGGGGCTTGCCCGAGATCGTCATTGGCAATACATCCTTCAGCCGGATGTGAAGTGGCACTTTGTAATGCGCGATTTGCCCCTTGCAAAAGTCACGCAATCCATCAGGGTCAACATCCGCATCCATGTTTGGCACGATCCACGCGCAAACCACTTCACCAAGTGTTTCGTCTGGGATACCGAAGACCTGCGCCTGTGATACTCCGGGGTGGGTGTACAAAAGCTCTTCAATCTCTCTTGGATAGATATTCTCACCACCTCTAATGATCATGTCCTTCACCCGGCCGGTGATATAACAATACCCATCCGTATCGAGCACAGCAAGATCACCGGTATGCATCCAACCGTTCTTGATGGTATTGGCAGTCTGCTCTGGATCGTTCCAGTATTCCCTCATTACAGAGTAACCGCGCGTCAAGAGTTCGCCCTGCTGCCCAATCTCAACGGCATTACCTGCGTGGTTAACCACTTTGCACTCCACGTGTGGATGAATTGTACCAACCGTTGAAACTCGTTTCTCAGTTGGAGCGTCCACTCTAGTCTGGAATGAAACGGGAGACGTTTCGGTCATCCCATAACAGATAGTTACTTCGGTCATGTTCATTTTCTCAAAGACTGCCATCATGACACTGGTGGGACAGGGAGAACCCGCCATAATGCCTGTTCGCAGTGAGGAGAGATTGTAGCTGTCAAACTCTGGAAGGTCCAATTCTGCAACAAACATGGTTGGTACGCCGAAGAGCGCTGTGCAACTTTCATTGGAGATCGCTTCCAGGGTATCTAACGGATCGAACCCCTCACCTGGCGCGATGATCGCTGTACCTTTGGTCACACAGCCAAGGACCCCCATGACCATGCCAAAACAATGATAAAACGGCACTGGAACGCAAAGGCGGTCTTCCTCAGTCAAGTTCATTCTTGAAGTAACAAAGTGGGCATTGTTCACAATGTTGCGATGAGTGAGGCATGCGCCTTTAGGGCGACCCGTCGTGCCTGAGGTGAACTGAATATTGATTGGGTCATCGTTATCAAGATCTTTTGTGATTGAGTCAAGGTCTGCAATCGGAACTTCGTCACCAAGATCCAGTGTTC
>JAFMEA010000163.1 GCA_017856985.1 Planktomarina sp. | reverse complement strand
GAATGGTTCAAACCGCACTGAGCTCGCTAAAAGGGCTACAGGATCTTAAGTTTGATTTAGCCAACAATCTAGCCAACGTTAATGTTCCTGGCTTTAGGAAAGATTTGCCAAATGAGGGTAATGCAGGTTTTCTGTCTGCCCTGAACCAGGCCACGGCGAGGGTTTTCCCCCTTGAAACGGGAGAACGCATCTTTTCGAACGAAACTGGACAACTTCAAAATACTGGCGTGGAGACAGATGTCGCACTTCTAAATGAAGCATTTCTATTTATTCAACCAGTGGATGGCGAAGTAGCTCTCTCTAAGCGCGGTGACTTTGCTATTGATGGTTTAAATCAATTAGTGAATGGCGCTGGTGATGTTGTCCTATCTGATGGATTGGCGCCAATAGTTTTACCAGCATTTTCAGAACTTAAAGTAAGTGAAAACGGCGAGATCTTAGTACAAGAGCCTGGCTCTGCACCTGGTGATTTTACAACTATAGCATTTTTAGCCACCGCAACTGGTGATCCAAATTTACTGTCGAAAAGTCTAGATGGTAGAATACGTAACCTGGATGGAACGGTTCCAGATCCTGACCAAACTGGCAAGTTTGCGCAGGGCATGCTTGAAGGCTCAAACGTAAATGCCATTGAGGAAATGGTTTTGAATATGGATATGCAGCGACAGTTTGAGATGGCTGTAAAGCTTATCAAGCAAGCTGAAGATATTGATAAAGCTGGTACCAAATTAATGAGTTTGCCAACTTAATTAGCGTTTGGCACAGTCTTTGCATTCTCTTTGTATAACTGATTACAAAGGTTTACAAAATGTCAACTTCCGCAATGCACGTCGCTAAAACTGGACTAAATGCACAGCAATTTAAGATGCAAATTATTGCCAATAATCTGGCAAACGTAAACACGACAGGATTTAAGCGCGATCGCGCAAATTTTGAAACGCTAATGTATCAAGTTGTAAAAAATGCAGGAGCGCAGACCGCCGATGATACGGCACTGACCTCTCCACTAGCAGTAGGTACCGGGGTCAAAATTGTAAGCACTCAAAAACTTTTCACCCAAGGTGGTTTGGTAAGCACAGATAACTCCTTGGATCTTGCCATTGATGGATCTGGATTTTTTCAGGCGCTACTGCCGGATGGCCGGGTAGGATACACCCGTGCGGGGGCATTTTCCAGAAATGCAGAGGGCTTACTGACGACGACCAGTGGATACGTCGTGCAGCCACAAATTCAAATTCCCGAAGATGCAACTAGCGTCAACATCGCGGCAAATGGCGCAGTTAGTGTAACAACACCAGGTAACGATATCGCTCAGGAAGTAGCTCAGATTTCACTTGTTAATTTTAGCAATCCGCGTGGATTAATCCCAATTGGTGAAAATTTTCTAGTTCAATCTTCCGAAAGTGGACAGCCGCAGGAAGGCGTCCCACTTGACGGTGGGTTTGGTTCAGTTCTGCAGGGATACGTGGAAAGCTCTAATGTAAACGTCGTGCAGCAGCTGGTTGATATGATTGAGACACAACGCGCTTACGAAGTAAGTTCAAAATCAATAACAGCCGTGGATGAAATGATGCGCTACATCTCAAATAATTTGTAGGTTAAAAAATGAATAAATTTATCATTCTTGCGTTATTTGCTTTGGCAAGTTGTGGTCGCTACGCCGCGGATCGCCAAACAGTTAATTTTGCGCCGCTCTATCAGCCAGAAATTGAGCTTGCCAACTCCGACAACAATCCAGGTACAATTTTCAATCCGGCGAGAGGTAATTTATTCTCAATGGAGAGTAGGGCCCAGATGGTTGGAGACATAATTACAGTTCAATTTGCTGAGAGCTTTGCAGCTACAAAATCTCAGAATGCTGCAACTTCTAAAAAATCGGGCACATCAGTCACGCTTCCAAGCATTATAGAGGCTCTAACGGGGGCCACTGCGGCCGACCTGTCGACAAGTCTTGCTGCTGCAAGTGATCAATCCTTTACTGGCAGTGGATCGACGGCCCAGTCTAATTCATTGACGGGCCAAGTTTCAGTTCATGTCGTTAGGGTATACTCTAATGGAAACCTTGAAATTTTAGGTCAGAAGAAACTAACACTAAACAATGGTGACGAGTATATCCGACTGCATGGAATAGTGAGACCTCAGGACATCAGTTCTCAGAACGTTGTGTCGTCTGATCGTATAGCTAATGCAAATATCGAATATATTGGCGCTGGTGATATTGCCTCGTCAGGTCTGAAGGGTTGGTATTCAAAAATTATGGATACTGTTGACCCAACTTAAGGAATTGAGATGAAAAAACTGTCAATACTCCTATCTCTGCTGCTGGGCATCTCCCCTTTTTGGGCGTCCGCAGCTTTTTCAGATCGTATTAAAGACCTAACGTCTCTGGCAGGTGTCAGAAGCAACCAACTTGTTGGATATGGAGTAGTTGTGGGTCTTGCCGGGACCGGTGACGGAAACACTGGCATAACTCTGCAATCCATGCAGTCTCTCGTCGCTCGGTTTGGTATAACTTCAGACACGGCAGGTATGAATGGCGACAATGCGGCTGCGGTAATGATTACTGCTAATCTCCCCGCGTTTACTAAGCCGGGTCAAGCAATTGATGTTACTGTTTCTACCATTGGGGGCTCTGCATCCCTTAAAGGGGGAACCCTCCTAATGTCGCCCCTGCTGGGTGCTGATGGTGAAACATACGCAATAGCTCAAGGTAATGTTGTCGTGGGTGGTTTGGGTGTTGAGGGTGCGGATAATTCGTCAATAACCGTTAATATTCCAACAGTTGGACGCATTCCACGTGGTGCCAGTGTTGAGAAATTAGTACCAACGGCTTTTTTAGATACTGATTATGTGATTTTAAACCT
>JAFMEA010000162.1 GCA_017856985.1 Planktomarina sp. | reverse complement strand
AGCAATCTCAACATTTACATCGCGGGCTATTTCCTCAAGTGGTGTGGTCATCCAACCCGTTGGTTGCAATTCTTCAAGCAGCTTAGATGCTATAAAGTGTTCTAGCGGTGGCAAATTTAAGTGTTGAATATATTCACTACAGTGAGTGTACATCGACACATCATTTGATTTTATGAGTTGAATTGGGTCAAAATCGTTTTGCTCTTTTGATACGGTGCTGCTTACTTTAAAGCTATCTCCAGTCTCGAATTGGTTTTCCATTTCTGCCTTCGACTTTTGAGGCTCTGAATTAAACGGGGCATCTTCCAGACTTTTAATTGTAGTGATGGGTTCAGAACTTTCACTGGGCGTCTTAGAGAGCGAGTCTATGGTGGATTGATCTTGAAGTTCGACGAAAGGGTTTTCAAGGAAGTTGTCCTCGATATATTCGTTGACTTCAAGATTTGTCATTTGCAGAAGTTTTATTGCTTGTTGGACCTGCAGAGTTAAGGACAAGCCCTGCTTTTGCGCTAAACCTATGTTGAAATCTAGTTTCATGATCGTTCTCCTGCGTTAAAGGCAGCATAACATCAATGAGAACTCGGGTAAAAATTTAAAATTGACAGCGTTGCATTGTCAAAATATTGACTATTTGTATGTATATATTGAGTTATTTTTCAATAACTTACGTAATATTAGTGGCCGGCTCCTAAACTTTTTCACAGCTTTGACGTTTTGATTTTTTGAAGGACGACACTGGACAAATTTCACAAGGAGAGAGCGATGACTAGTATTACGGCGGGGGGTGCATTCTACAGGATCCAAAATGCATTGGAGGCTAATTCACGTGAAGTCTCTAACAGTATGCAACGACTAGCTACTGGAGAGCAAAACATCTCCGCTGGTGAGAATGTTTCCACGCGGGCCATCGCCCTTGGTATCAAAGGCGAACTGGCAAGTCTAAAAGTTGGTATGCAAAATGGTGCAGAGGCTATGAACGCGATTGAGATGGTTACCAACGATATTAAGATTTTGAACGATATTGTAATCCGTCTGGAAGAACTGAATGCCCTTGGCGAGAATGGTCTAAACTCAGCTACTGATACCGCTGCTATTAAAGCCGAAGCGACAGCACTTCTTAAAGAGTTTGATGCCGTCCAGACACGTTCCAAATGGAAAGGAAACGATATTTTTGGTGGAACGGTCGCCAATAACCTGATTGGACTTGGCAAGAACAGTGGGCAGGTTAATGGAACCGGTGGCCTAGTATTGGCTGCAGTGACGCCCACAGCCGATGCAACAACGGTGACCGATACTGGAATTTCTGTAGGGACTGCAGATTCAACCGTCACGGGTACCAATGGTGGTCTTGAATCTCTTAAGAAAGCGGTTGATGCACAGCAGATTGCTGCTGGCGCAATGTACAACCAGATTGCTAATACAATGGAGCATCTAACTAACCTGTCAGCGAATTACTCTCTCGACATGGGTTCAAAATTGGACGTCGACTTTGCGGGAGAAACGACTAACCTCGCTAAGGGACAAATTTTGGCTCAAGCAGGTACTGCGATGCTAGCTCAAGCGAACGCGCAAGGGCAAAGCCTACTAGCACTAATTCAATCATAAGAATTAAAAGGTAGTAGCGCAAAATAAATCAGTCAGACCTGAAAAAGGTTTGACTGATTTTCCTTGAGATTTATTTCTTGCTAACGGTACAGCATAGATTACAGTCACTTTGGGGGTGCAGGTTGGCTGAGAACGAAGAAATAGAGGATTCGCCCATCGATGAGGGCAGTAATGAACACGCTGACCAAATGGTCCGTTCCGAAATAGACCAGCAAAAATTTGAATCTGATTTTGCAATAAAGATGGTAGACACCTTAGTGGCTATCAACGAACAACAGATTTCTAGTTATGAATTACCAAACAGATTTTTTACAACCGACGAGATAAATTGTTTTGGATTTTTCTCGAATTCAGTGCCAATTAATCCTGTGCCGGCAGTTTATCCTGAAGATGGGTTTCTCTTATTTAGGGGAGTTCCAGTGCCTAAGTCTGTAAATCTCACGTCCGCAAGTTTAGAAGAAATTGAGCATATCATAAGATCGAATGTACCTGATGACGTTCAGGGCCAGCAGTTGTCAGACCTGGGTTCCGACATGATCAATGCTTATCAAATTGCAACTCAAATATATAATGATCGGGTAGAAAAAATTCGCACTTCATATTTGGCAAATGTTAAAAATGCTAAGTCACAGGTAATCGAAATATCAGCGGCAATTGTCTGTGGTTCTGTAATTATTTTAACTTTAGTGAGTCTTTTATAACAGATAAATGAAGGGGCGTTATTACTCTGCTGATACCAGTAAAACTGGGAGAAATTGGTATGGGAAAAATCTTGAGTATGAATGGCCCGTCATGAAATTCACCGACCAGTACGTTTTAGGGTTGAGCGCATTTTTATCGCCACTCCAGTAAGCTTCAGGGGATATATTAGGGAAATATTTTGAATTTATTTTGGGTGCAGGGCACTCTTCGCAAACCAGGCTCTCTAACTCTTGACGGGTCGGCAGTCTCCAGTTGCCTCCGAGCTGTCGTTTTGCTTCGCTTATGGCATACTTAATTTGTGCATGGTCAAGTTTAACAACGTCGCCAGTACAGGTGTCGAGTGCTGGATCCCATGCTTGCCCTACCGAGCAGCGAAGCCAAGTCGTACCTGCTTGCAGATCTTTTACAGTGTTTTCCCTAGCCATGAATTGAGCGGAAGCTTGGGTAGCAAGGTAAATTGAAAAAACAAGGAAACTAATAAAATATTTGTACATCGCTACACTTTCTAATTTGAATTGAAGAACCCTACAACTGGCTGGTTATTTATTTTCATAAGACTTATATA
>JAFMEA010000161.1 GCA_017856985.1 Planktomarina sp. | reverse complement strand
AAACGTGATGTGTTTTATTACACGCGGCTTGAAAAACAGATAGTGGATGCGGGGCTTATGCCTGATAATTAGGAACGCCTGTCGCATTTAGTCCAAGGACGCGGCATACGGGATCTGGAGTTCAGCGACCTGAATACTTGAACTTTTTAATACCTAAAACCTTTCAAATACCTCCCACAAGATTCTTTTCTAATTTTAAGCAAAAGGATTCGGCTCGTGCGGTTTTGTAGATAACCAAACTGATTTGGTTTGCATGAAGCAGCGCATGCCTTCCCAACCATTTTCGCGTCCATAGCCTGATTGTTTCATTCCACCCACCGGCGATTGAGTCGCCGCGTTAAAGTAATTGTTGATATAAACTGTACCCGCTTCAATTTGTTCTGCCACACGCATAGCCCGGACGACATCACGGCTCCATAAGCCCGCCGCCAACCCATAAACTGTATCATTGGCAATGCGAATTACGTCCTCTTCATTCTGCCAAATCTCTGTACTGACAACAGGTCCAAAAACCTCGTTCTGCGCCAACTCGGCGCTGTTGGGGACGTTAGCAAAAATTGTTGGTCCAATATAGTAACCTTTATCTCTGCATGCGGATCTGCCATCAAGCAACAATTTGTGATTAGCGGCTTCTGCAACTTCAATACGTTTCAGGACACTTTCATAATGTTGTCGGTTGGCCATGGGGCCGATGTGTGTGTTTGGGTCAAGAGGATCCCCTACACGGGCTTTTTTTGCCAAATTGACGAGCTGGTTGCAAAAGTCTTCGGCGATATCTGCATGAACAAGTACACGTGATCCCGAGATACAGCTTTGGCCACCAGGAGGAAAGATCCCAGCAGCAACACCATTTACTGCAAGGTCAAGATCGGCATCAGAAAATATGATCTGAGGTGACTTGCCACCAAGCTCCATTACCACAGGTTTAACTTGCCTTGCTGCAGCTAATGCCGCAGCGCGGCCACCTGCTGTTCCACCTGTAAAGCTAACCATACGGATATCGGTGTGCTCGATAACTGGCTGGGCCGTCGTCAATCCAAATCCCGTAATTACGTTTATTACTCCAGGGGGGAGGTCTGCCTCCAACAACACATCCATCAGTTCTAGTGTTGATGCGCTTGAATGTTCAGAGGGCTTCAAAACAACGGTGTTGCCCGCAGCGAGGCAAGGCGCAAGTTTCCAGAATAAAGTGCCAAGTGGCGAATTCCACGGCAGTATTTGCGCCACAGGCCCAAAGGGTACCCATTTCATATAATTATGTGTGTTTGGGACTTCAGCAGGGATTAAGGAACCTTCGAATTTGTCGCACATACCTGCATAATAATGCCAGCTATCCACCAGCCACTGGCCTTCAAGCAGCCCCGGGGTGATCATAGAAGTCAGCTTGCCGTTATCTGTTGTTTCAATTGCCCCAAGACGTTCGGCAGATTTAGAAATCAGATCACCAATCCGTCGCAAGGTCCTGCCTCGCTCAGCCGGTTGCATTCGACCCCAAGGGCCTTGATAAAAGGCGGATTTCGCGTTTGCAACTGCAAGATCTACATCAGCCTGGCGACAATCAGGGATACGCGCCCAAATCTCTCCTGTCGCAGGATTTTCACTCTCGATATATTGGCCCTCAATTGGATCGTGCCATTGATTTCCAGTGAAATATTGAAATGTACGAATGTCTTTCATTAACGTGGCTCCATTGGATATTCAGCCGCCAACGGTGGGCGACCAAGAATCATGTCGGCAGCTTTTTCTGCCATCATAACAATCGTTGCATAAAGGTTTCCAGTGATTTGCGTAGGCATAGCTGAGGCATCGCAAACACGGAGGCTCTCGACCCCATGAACTCGAAGCTGAGCGTCCAGCACATCTCCCATGCGGGCGGTACAGGCTGGGTGGTGGCCGGTATAGGCCGTGTCACGAATGGCTTGAGTAATTTCTGCGTCAGTCTTGGCATCTTTCCAGGGACCAATTTCACCAGTAAGGTATGGCGTGATCTGAGGTTGGCTCATAACATCACGCATGGCGTGGACCCCTCTTTTGAGATCCTTTAAATCTTGTGGATTAGCAAAGAAGTTTGGATCAATCAAAGGATGAACATTGGGGTCAGAGCTTGCCAAGCGCACGGTTCCAGTCGAGCGGGGTCGTTCAAGGTTAATGTCAATCTGCACCCCGGGCCGCGCCATCTTGCGCCCGCGGACTAAAAGCTGTCGCCCCAACCTTTGCAACCATGGCACGCTTTCCGGCGTACCGTGATTAAAGTTTTCTTCAATCACCATGGGTGTCATGAAAACTTCAAGTTCTGGATACGAGTGGTCGTCGAATGCGTGAAATAAAACAGTCGAAAAGAGCGGCCCACCACCTGGACCAGACCCATTCAAAAGCCATTGTCCCATCAGTAGCGCCGCCATGTCCAGTCGCTGATATTTCGCATAACTCAGATCAATTCGATCTGAACCATATTGGAGAGGTACGTCAGGGTGGTCGGACAGATGCGCTCCTACCGACGGTAGATCGGCCACAACTGCAATTCCGTGCTCTGTCAGATGATCGGTGGGTCCGATCCCAGATAGCATCATTAACTGCGGGGTACCAAATGCACCTTGACACAATATGACCTCTCGGCTGGCACGGATAATTTCGCCACCCATTATTTTTAAGCCTGTAGCCTTCCTATTTTCAATCAAAATCTGGGTGATTTGGCAGCCGGTACGAATAGTTAGATTTCTTGGTGGCCTTTTTAGATAAGCAATCGCAGCAGATTGTCTTACACCTTTTGAAACTGTTGAATCATTTCGTGCCACACCCGTCCTGTACGGTCCATTGAAATCGTCGACTTGATTATGCCCAGCAGATTTTGCGGCTGCGATAAACGCACGATCTATTT
>JAFMEA010000160.1 GCA_017856985.1 Planktomarina sp. | reverse complement strand
TTGAGATTTGTAAAAATTTGCGAGCCGACGGTAAAGCTGGTGGAGCAACTGGTTACTTGATGAACGGTCAGCTTTCTAACCAAGCCGCGGTGCAGCGTTCAAAAGATGTACGCGACGTGATCGGTATGGACATGTGTAACTTCATGACTATCATTGATGAACAGACAGCGAATTGGTCGCGCGATGAGGCACAAGACCTTATGACCAACTGGATGTCCTCAGGTGAGCCCTTCGATTTTGTGCTTGCCAACAATGATGAAATGGCAATCGGTGCTATTCAAGCGATGAAGGCCGCTGGTATGGACATGGCAAACGTACAGGTTGGCGGTGTTGACGCATCTCAAGACGCACTGTTGGCAATGGCAGCTGGCGATTACGACGTAACAGTGTTCCAGGACTCTGTTGGCCAAGGTACCGGCTCGATTGATACAGCGCTTCGCCTAATTGCTGGCGAGAAGGTTGACAAAAAAGTCTATATTCCATTCGTTTTGGTTACTCCAAACAATATGGGTGATTTTCTCAGCAAGAACTAGGTTTTCTTGAGAAAGTAGATCACTCGAGACGGCGCCACTAGTGCCGTCTCGAATTTTTATAAACCGCTCATCTGGGAGCTTCATCTATGTCAGATACAAGCCAAGGCACCGGCGGGTTAACCTTTGACAGGACTAAACGTTCTTGGCCAAGTGAAATGAACGTTTTTCTGGCATTGGTAATAATTATCGTGGTCTTCGAAATTTTAGGGCAAGTCTTGCCCTATATGAATGATCAGAGTTTCCTGTTTGATACGCGCGATCGCTTTGATTCCATCTTCAATGAAGCCCGACTAAAGATCATTATTCTGCAAGTTGCTATCATTGGAATTATAGCTCTTGGGGTTTCACAGGTTATTATCACGGCAGGTATCGACCTAAGTTCTGGACCACTGGTTGCAGCCACTGCGATGATCGCAATGAGTTTCGGCCAGACAGAGCTGGTAAACGGATATACGAACCCAAAAGCACTTTTTGGAACTTGGGCCATGGATCTTCCTGTCGTGATCCCAATTGTCATTGGCCTGTCCTTCGGTGCTTTTATAGGTGTGATAAACGGAACTTTTATTGCCCATTTCCGGATACCACCATTCATCGCAACGCTTGGCATGTTCCTAATCTGCCGCGGCATTGCCCTTTGGTGGTCATCTGGAAATCCTATTTCATTTCCAACCGAGCAATATAAAGCCATCGGAGATGGCATGATGCCAGTTGTCTGGTTTCTGTCTCTGGCGGTGATCTTTCACCTAATTATGCGCTACACAGTTTACGGCAAACATACCTACGCTATCGGCTCGAATGAAGAAGCTGCGCGTATGTCCGGTATCAATGTCAAACGCCACAAGATCATGGTGTATATGATTGCTGCTATGTTGGCAGCTTTCGCTGGTGTTGTTCTAAGTGCGAAGGCTTCAACGGCACAGGCTGGCATGGGTGAGTTTTATGAACTCTTTGCGATTGCAATGGCGGTAATCGGTGGCATCAGTCTTACGGGTGGCCGCGGTTCAATCATTGGAACAGTACTTGGTGCAATGGTGCTGGGTGTAATTCGTTCCGGTTTTACCTACATCAAATTGGATGGGTCATATCAGCTTATGGCTATGGGCGCGATTATCATCGCAGCGGTCATTTTAGACCAATACCGTCAACGCAACAAATCTTAGGCTGGGAAGGATGAAACATGAGCGAAGAGCTCGTTCTTAAAACAGTAGACCTAACCAAGCACTACGGTGGCGTCCATGCTCTTGAAGGTGCAAACTTTCAACTGAAAAAAGGTGAGCATGTAGCCATCATGGGTGACAATGGCGCCGGAAAATCAACGTTCGTACGGCAGATTACCGGCGTGGAACAGCGCACACGCGGAACCATCATCTTTGATGGAAAAGAGGTTGAATTCAAGGGTCCAATTGAGGCCCGAGAGTCCGGCATTGAAACTGTGTTTCAAACACTGGCCTTGGCCGATCATTTGGACGTACCAGACAATCTTTTTTTAGGGCGTGAGAAGACCAAATGGAATTGGCTAGGTCCTTTTCGACTTCTAGATTACAAAGCCATGCGCAAGGATACAATGGCGGCTCTGGAGAAAACCGGTGTAAAAATTCCTAATATTCATAATACAATTGAGAAGATGTCGGGAGGACAACGCCAATGTGTGGCCATTGCGCGAACTGCCTCTTTTCACTCTAAATTGACCATCATGGATGAACCCACCGCAGCGCTTGGCGTTCAAGAAACTGTGCAGGTAGAAAATATTATCCGGCAGCTGAAAGACCAGGGCGAACCGTTGATTTTGGTAAGCCATAATATGCGGCAGGTGTTCGATTTGGTGGATCGTATCGTTGTTTTTAGGCGGGGAGTGATCTGCGCAAATCTTGATATAAAAAGTGGTGACTATACTGGAGAGGATGTTGTGGCTTATATCACCGGCGCAAAAACTGGTGCAGAATATGAAGGTGCTGCACGCCCTATGCAGTAAGAGTAGCATCCCTTACATTGTGGCAGAAACAGAAGTCTTCAATCAAACCAGATGCAATACCAATAGAATAGCACTACAGACGATCAAATTTTTGAACGCAAAGCCAAATAATGCTTAATCTAACCACGACATCACAATCGGAGCCTATCATGCACGCCTATCTTTCTCCCCAAGACTGCGATTTGAAACAATTTTCTAGGCAGGTAGAGCGGCAGCTTACCGTTCAAAACGTGCCTCAGGCCCATGACATTCAAAACAATGTTCCCATTTACGATATCAGCCAGTTAGATATGACCGGTGACACCCAAACCCTTCGGGCAGAATGGGCTGATGTTTTACGCAACACCGCAGGGGTCTTGGTCCTTAAAAATGCCTATGCAAACACCAGCTCCA
>JAFMEA010000159.1 GCA_017856985.1 Planktomarina sp. | reverse complement strand
CGAGCAAGGATATGGCTGCGAGGTTACGGTCGTGCCTTCTGCCTCCACACCAGCACTTGCTTCCGTTACTGAAACCGGTGAGCCCGACATCATAACTGAAGTTTGGACAAATGGTGCGCCAGCGTATTTCCCTCTTTTGGACGCGGGAAAAATCAATGAACTAACAAACGTTCTTTCAGACGGTGGTCTTGAGGGCTTATTCATTCCAGTTTATTTAGCCGAAGCTCATCCTGAATTAACCACTATCGAAGGCGTATTAGCCAACCCAGATTTGGTTGGAAATAGAATGCACAATTGCCCAGTTGGGTGGACCTGTCAGGTTGTAGCCTCAAATGTTGCAAAAGCTGGTGGTTTTGAAGCTAACGGTGTTGAGGACTTTGTACATGGATCTGGTGAAACACTCACCGCATCAATCGGAGCGGCTTACTCTTCGAAAGAACCATGGTTTGGATACTATTGGACACCAAGTTTAGTTATGGGAAAATATCCAATGGTTCAGGTAGACTTAGGTGCTCATGATGCTAGCAAGCAAGCTTGTAATTCAGATTCAGAATGCCCAAATCCTACGATGCAGTCGTGGCCAAGTAGTGTTGTGACGACTGTGGTCACTAGTGAATTTGAGGCTTCCCACCCAGCTGAAACAGATTTGATGAGAAATCTTTCGTTCACTAATAACATGATGAACAGTCTTCTCGCCTGGCAGGATGCTGAGAGTGCTACTGGCGATGAGGCCGCTGTTTATTTCTTGTCAACGCAACAAGACCTTTGGGGTAATTGGATTAATGATGCTGCACGGGGTAAGTTAGCGGCACTGCTACAATAAATTTTTACTATTTAAAAACTAACAAAGGCACACAAATAGTGTGCCTTTGTCTTAGTGGGAAATAAAAAATGGCATTTTATGACGGTTTGTTCAACGGTCTGGGGTTAAGGGCTTGGTGTGACGCAGCTACTGGTACTCCAAAGTTATCGATGGCTAGCCTGTTAGCGAAGACTAACCCAGATGCTGCAAACGAGGGGCCTATCTTTCCTTTCCCATCGATGGATGAACTCTATCAAGCCTGCCCATCATTTCCTCAATCTCGAGAATTTACTGCGGGAGTAGAGGAAGCCTTCCTAAACGTAAAAGACGTCTTAAAATCAGTGTTAGATCCATTAACTCAGCCTTTGTCATGGTTACTAGAGCTAGCTTTATTTAGCTTTTTGGCGGCGCCGTGGTGGATTATTGTTCCATTAATATTGCTCTTCGTATGGTATGTGTGCCGCTCTGTCGTAGTTACTGCTTTTGTAACTCTGTCATTTGCATTTTTGGCTTTTATCGATCACTTAGATGCTGCTTTGCAGACGCTAGCTATTATTGCTGTTTGTACAGGGATATGCATTTTATTAGGGGTACCAATTGGGATTTCTATGGCAAAATCGAACCGCCTACAGCGGGCCTTAATTCCACTTCTCGACTTGCTTCAAACGTTGCCGACCTTTGTATACTTAATTCCACTGATTTTCCTTTTCAGTGTCACAGAACCGAAGTTGTATGGGATCGCGATTATCGTTTACGCTATCGTACCAGTGATTAGGCTTACAGATCTGGGGATCAGACTTGTGGACCAAGATGTTGTTGAGGCGGCTAATTCTTTTGGAATGTCATCTAGGCAAAAGCTTCTCGGGGTTGAGTTGCCGTTGGCTTTGCCCAATATTATGGCGGGTGTAAACCAAACCATTATGATGAGCCTCGCAATGGTTGTAATCGCATCTTTGGTTTCGGCGCCTGGTCTCGGAGTTCTCGTACTCCGTGGTATCCGAAATCTAGAGTTGGGGGTGGGTCTTATCGCAGGGTTAGGGATAGTATTACTCGCAGTAATTTTAGACCGAGTGTCCAAAGCAGCGATTGCTCGCGTATCTACTGATCAAACTTTTAAATAGATTGGTAATATGATGGTAAATTCTCCCAAAATAGAAATTCGAAATCTTTATAAGGTTTTTGGTCCGGACCCTGAAGCTGCACTTAAAAAAGTCAAAGGAGGTATGGGAAAAGAAGAATTACTTGCCCAGACTGGTCATGTATTGGGATTACAGGACATCTCTATAGATATTCATGAGAGCGCCATAACAGTGGTAATGGGACTGTCTGGATCTGGAAAATCGACACTTATTCGCCACATAAATAGGTTAATTGAGCCAACTGATGGACAAGTTTTGATAGATAATGAAGATGCCCTGTTGTTGGGACCGGAGGCATTGCGTGAAAAGCGTCGGACCGATCTGGCTATGGTTTTCCAAAAATTTGCACTACTTCCTCATCGGACCGTTCTTGATAATTCTGCACTTCCGCTGGAGGTGCGTGGCGTACCCCAAAGTGAGCGTCATAAGGAGGCCCGTGTTTGGATTGATCGAGTGGGACTTGGGGGCTATGAGAACCACTATCCTTATCAACTCTCTGGCGGTATGCAGCAAAGAGTTGGCCTTGCACGTGCTTTGACCTCTAATTCTGATATCATGCTTATGGATGAAGCATTTTCTGCTCTTGATCCGTTGATCCGCAGTGACATGCAAAAGCTGCTGCTTGAGTTGCATGTAGAACTAAAAAAAACGATTGTATTTATTACTCATGATCTAGATGAAGCCCTGCGCTTGGCTGACCATCTTGTCATTTTAAAAGACGGGAAGGTTGTTCAGCAGGGAGACCCACAAAACATTTTGGTAAATCCATCTGACCCCTATATCGAAGCATTTGTTAGCGATATTAATCGTGCTCGTGTTTTGCGCGTCCGCTCCGTAATGACGCCTTTGGATGAAAAATTTAAATACGCGGGTGACGTAAGCCCAAAAGATACCCTCGAATCGCTTATAGCCCTTTCTGAGGGTGACACCTCATTTAAATTTAGGGTTGTTGATGGCGAGAAACCT
>JAFMEA010000043.1 GCA_017856985.1 Planktomarina sp. | reverse complement strand
TTTATGCAATATTTGATGCAATCAGCCCGCCAGCAAGATCACTATAAGCTTTAGCTACAGCTGCGTCGGAAAGAGCCGCAGGCGTCCCGCTGTCTCCAGCGATCCGAACAGAAAGATCCAAAGGCAAAGCACCCAAAAATGGAATACCAAGTTTTTTTGCTTCAGCTTCAACACCTCCATGCCCAAAAATATGCGCCTCATGACCACACTTTGGACAAGTATATTGGCTCATGTTTTCTATCATCCCCAAAACTGGAGTATGCAAAGTCGCAAACATATCTAGTGCTTTACGTGCGTCAATTAGAGCAACATCCTGGGGTGTTGAAACCACAATCGCGCCAGTTAGCTCTGTTTTTTGGCAAAGTGTGAGTTGTACGTCTCCGGTGCCAGGTGGCAAATCAACTATAAGTACATCTAATTCTCCCCACTGAACCTGATTGAGCATTTGCTGCAAAGCACCCATCAGCATTGGACCCCGCCACACTACAGCCTTATCAGGATCAACCATTAGGCCAATCGACATCATGGTTACCCCATGCGCATTCAAAGGGATTATGATTTTTCCATCTGGGCTCGCTGGGCGTTTATTTACCCCCATCATCCGAGGCTGACTTGGACCATAGATATCTGCATCCAATAGCCCGACACGGCGGCCTTGCTTGGCTAATGCAACAGCCAAATTTGATGATACCGTAGATTTTCCAACACCACCCTTACCAGATGCGATAGCGAGAATTCGGTCCACCCCTGGCACCGCCGTAGGCCCATCCTGCGGTTTAGGGTGGCCACCAATTTTAAGATTGGGAGGTGGGGCTTTATTTTCATGAGCGGTAACAACTGCAGTGACACTGTCTACGCCATCTAGCTTTAAAACCATTTCCTCAGCTGCTTGTCGAATGGCCGAAAGTTTTTGTGCAATTTCTGGATTAGGTGCCTCAATAACAAAACGTACACTAGACCCATCAATAGTTACAGCGCGGACAAAGTCATTACTGACGAGATCGCCACCGTCAGGTAGCTTCAAGTGCGCCAAAGTAGCTAAAACTTCAGAACGATCTAAAGACATTTTAATCCTCCACAGACTTTTCTGAACCTATGACTATCTTGGCCATTTGATGCAAGCGTTCGAGCGACGAAACCCCTCCTTTATTATTTTAACATCTAAAGAAGAAACTTATTAGCCAATGTTGCATGGCCCGGTGGCCTAGGTCTCGGAATTTTAAATATCAATCAGTGAGAAAGGGGCTCTAAGCAAAATAGCTTTCGGAGAATGGTTAATTAAAAGTTTACCCTCTCTTCTCCAGTGCACTACCCCATAACTATTAGGCTAATTCTTAGGCATGTCGCAGTTATGTTTAAAGAATTTCATCTAAACCATTAGTAATAATGGATTAAGGTGCTCATTCGGTTAGTCCAAAAAATATAAGAGATATTGCATTTAGCAAAACAAGCTGGCAACACATCTCACAACATGACATATTCTCTACTTTCCGGGCTTGTAATTTTCTGCTTGGTATCTTCCATCACCCCCGGCCCCAACAATTTGATGCTACTAGCTTCAGGTGCAAATTTTGGTATCCGTAGAACTTTGCCGCACATGCTGGGTGTCGTCTTAGGCTTCACTTTTATGGTCATTGTTATTGGACTAGGAGCGGCCCAAGTCTTCCAAAGAATTCCAGTTGCCCACACTGTGTTAACGATAGTTTCAGTATTTTACCTGTTATACCTCGCCTATAAAATAGGTACCGCAAACTCTAAGGTCTTGGGCGAAAAAGTAACTGGCAGCCCAATTACCTTTTTGCAGGCTGTTTTTTTTCAGTGGGTCAATCCAAAGGCCTGGACAATGGCATTGGCGGCTATAACTGTTTATACCCCACAGCCTGTAACTAACTATAATATCATAATGGTTTCTTTGATATTTGGGGCCATAAACCTGCCGTCTATAAACTTCTGGGTCATTCTTGGGGCGCAGATGCGTCACCTTTTAACTACTGATACAAAATTACGTATATTCAACTGGACGATGGCTAGTTTATTAGTCCTATCGCTCTACCCAATTGTAACCTTACAGCTTGATATTTGATGCCTACGAGAATTGATTCACGAAGCGCAATATTACTGACGGGCCTGGCCTTTATTTGGGGTAGCTCATTCTTTTTTGCGGCAATTGCGTTGCAGGAAGTTCCACCTATCACTCTGACCTTATTTCGTGTCATATTAGCCATCCCACTTCTCGCTCTAATAATATGGTTTCGGGTAGAGCGCTTGCCAAGGGAAACTAAAGTTTGGAGATCATACCTCGTCATGGGCACACTCAACAATGCAATACCCTTCTCATTAATATTTTGGGGGCAAACGCAGATCACTTCGGGTCTCTCGAGTATACTCAATGGCGCCACAGGGGTGACAGGTGTAATTGTAGCTGGCATAATGCTAAAAGATGAGCGGCTCTCTCCACATAAAGTAATCGGAGTGATTATTGGTTTTTTTGGCGTTATTGTCACCCTCGGCGTTGATACTTTACAAAGCTTTAATATTCTTAGCCTAGGACAATTCGCAATTTTACTTGCCGGGCTATCCTACTCATTTGCAGGTGTTTGGGCCAAACTTCGCCTTGCGGGCCAATCTGCCGAAATGAATGCGTTTGGGATGCTTACTTGCAGCTGTATATTAATGTTTCCAATTACGCTTTGGGTTGATGGAATTCCAAATTTAGACCTTATGACAAACACTTGGGTGGCGTTAATCACACTTGCAGTTTTTTGCACCTCTGTAGCTTATCTTCTTTATTTCAAAATCCTTAAACGCGCAGGCTCAGGTAATTTGATGTTAGTTACACTCTTGATCCCACCAGTTGCTGTTACATTGGGTGTATTTGTTTTGGGTGAATCAATAAGAGCTACGTCTTTGATAGGCTTTGCATTAATTGCACTGGGTTTGGTTGTAGTAGACGGCCGAACTGCTCTAAGCCCCAAAAAACTTACATAGGTTAAATTGTGATTTTACACCATTCCAGGTCTTTATTTGCATTTGATAACCTTTACTTTTGGGCAAAGCTGTTTACACGAAAAATATTAAAATATGAAACTGGCGCACGTCAAAATGGCATGTCGTCAATAGTGGTAGCACTCTGGATATATTGAGCTACAACCTTCTTGGAGCCCGCCTTATCAAATTCAATATCCAGTTTTTCACCCTCAATATTCATAACCTCACCATAGCCAAACTTTTGGTGAAAAACTCTGTCACCAAGACTAAATGAAGAGATAACATTCATATCAATAGTCATATTTCTTTGTTCAGATGGCTGGCCTAGACCACGTTTAGCACTGCGCTCTTGTAGCCGTTTCCAACCAGGTGAATTGTAAACATCAGCTTTACTTGCCCGATCAAAAATATCGCTACCCTCCATCTCTTGCACGACGGGGTTCGCACTTGCCCCCATGCCTGCGGCACCATAACCACCACCATAAAGTCCCGGAGGTGTTAGCACATCAACATGTTCTCCCGGTAATTCGTCAACAAACCGGCTAGGGAGCGCTGACTGCCACTGTCCATAAACTCGCCGGTTCGCCGCAAAAGAAATCGTGCACACCTCTTCTGCACGGGTAATGCCCACATAGGCCAATCTTCGTTCTTCCTCCAATCCCTTCAAACCACTTTCGTCCATAGAACGCTGAGACGGAAATAGTCCATCTTCCCACCCAGGTAAAAATACCATCGGAAACTCCAAACCCTTCGCCCCGTGCAATGTCATTATTGAGACTTTGGCCCCATTTGATTCCTGTTCATTATCCATAATCAAACTTACGTGTTCAAGAAAACCTTGCAAATTTTCAAAGCCTTCTAGCGCTTTCACTAGCTCTTTTAGGTTTTCTAAACGGCCTGGGCCTTCTGGTGTTCTATCATTCTGCCAATGCGCTGTGTAACCACTTTCATCCAAAATAATTTCGGCTAGTTCGACGTGATTGGCATCAGCGATCCTTACTTGGGCGCCCCAACGGTCAATACCATCAATCAACAGACCCAGCTCGGTCGCGCCTTTGCCTCCCAAACCACGTCTAGACAACAGTATCCGTGCGCCCTCGGCCAAAGATACACCGTTAGTACGTGCTTCAAATTGGATTTTTTGTTGCGCCTTATTGCCTAGCCCACGCTTGGGCGTGTTCACAATACGCTCAAAAGCTAAATCGTCGTCTCTACTCAGCGCCAAACGAAAATAGCCCATGGCGTCACGGATTTCCATTCTTTCATAAAAACGAGGCCCCCCAAGAACCCTGTAGGGTAGGCCAATTGTCAAAAACCGATCCTCAAAAGCACGCATTTGATGAGATGCACGCACCAAGATCGCTACACTGTCTAAATCATATGGATCCCTACCACGCGTCCCCACTTGAGAAGCTTCAATTTCATCACCAATCCAACGCGCCTCCTCTTCACCATCCCAGTGACCTATTAGGCGCACTTTTTCACCTTCTAATTTTTCTGTCCAAAGGGTCTTGCCGAGGCGCCCCTGATTGCCATCAATGATTCCACTTGCAGCACCAAGAATATGTTGGGTAGATCTATAGTTTTGCTCCAACCGCACCACGTGTGCTCCCGGAAAGTCTTTCTCAAACCGCAAAATATTTCCTACTTCAGCACCGCGCCAGCCATAAATAGATTGGTCATCATCTCCAACGCAGCAGATATTCTGATGACCCTGAGCTAGCAGGCGAAGCCAGAGATACTGCGCAACATTTGTATCTTGGTACTCATCGACCAAAATATATTTAAAAAATCGATTATACTGCGACAAAATATCAGGATTATTTTGAAAAATTGTCACAACGTGCAGTAGCAGATCACCAAAATCTGTCGCATTCAGGTCGCGTAGTCTCTGCTGGTACTGTTTGTATAAATCAGCTCCTACGTAATTATATAAAACTAGTTCGGACTCAGGTACTTGATTAGGTGCCCACGCACGATTTTTCCAATTATCAATTATGTTAGCAAGCTGCCTCACCGGCCAGCGTTTGTCATCAATTTGAGCCGCTGAGATTAATTGTTTCATTAATCTAAGCTGATCGTCTGTATCCAGAATAGTAAAATTACTTTTAAGGCCCACCAACTCCGCGTGACGACGTAGGAGTTTAACACAAATTGAGTGAAACGTGCCCATCCATGGCAAGCCCTCTATTTGACCGATCAAATTTCCCACTCTACTTTTCATCTCCCGCGCGGCTTTATTGGTAAAAGTCACCGACAAGATTTCGTTTGGACGCGCGGCACCAGTGTTCAGCAAATGAGCCACACGGGTTGTTAGCGCTTTGGTTTTTCCAGTGCCAGCTCCCGCCAGCATCAACACTGGACCATCTAATTGCTCTACCGCCGCACGCTGGGCAGGGTTAAGTTCATCCATGTAAGAGGTTGAGCGAGCGGCTATGGCCATCTGACTTAAGCTAAGCTTTACTGATGATGTCTGGTCGTCTGAATCATTGGAGTTATTCATACTGATAGTTTAGCCCCATTAATTTAAAAATAAAAGATATGTTCGCGTTGTGTTCTCTGACTATTTTAATAAAATATATCAATAATAAATTTTGTACTTAAACTCGTGAATGGTTTGGTGTACCCGATTTTACATGAATTTTGAATCAAAATACCCCGCAATCTGCGACCTTCGAGAAAAGGCCAGAAAGCGAATACCTCACTTTGCATGGGAATATCTCGATAGTGCTACAGGAGACGAAAGTACCCTTAAACTCAACCGCAAGGGGCTAGATGAAGTACGATTTGTTCCACGCGGACTACGCGGCGAGATCACACCGAAACTAGAAACCTCTTTCTTGGGACAGAAATACTCCGCACCGTTTGGAATAGCCCCCGTAGGCATGTCCGGACTTATATGGCCAGGGGCAGAAAAAATACTTTCGAGTTTTGCGGCTACCGCTAAAATTCCATATACGCTGTCTACAGTCGCAACAGCCACCCCTGAAGATGTGTCACCTCACCTTGGCGATATGGGATGGTTCCAAATATACCCCCCACGAGATGAGGCCATCCGCAATGATATGCTAACACGTGTGAAACGTGCCGGGTTTAGGGTATTGGTAGTCACCATTGATGTGCCAGCACCATCACGGCGAGAAAGACAAATCCGAGGTGGATTACGGCAACCACCTCAGCTGACCCCTCGTATTTTATCGCATGTCGTTCGTTGCCCAGCTTGGGCAATAAAAACTGCCCTTAATGGGAAGCCCCGCATGAAAATGATAGAGACATATGGCAAAGCAGCAATGGAAGAGTTTTCATCTCGGCCATCCAACAATCATGTCGGCTACCTGCTGCGCACCGCTCCAGATCACGAATATATAAAAATGCTACGGGACAGTTGGGATGGATTGCTAGTTGTAAAGGGCGTGATGTGTCCCGATGATGCGGAACCTTTAGAGAAGCTTGGAATTGATGCAGCGTGGGTATCCAATCATGCAGGCCGCCAATTTGCGGGAAGTCCCAGCGCAATTGACATGTTACCAGCAATTCGGGCTGTTACAAATCTACCATTAATTTTTGATAGTGGTATCGAGGGCGGGCTGGATATAATGCGCGCCATTGGTTTGGGTGCAGACTTTGTCATGATGGGCCGCGCCTGGCATTATGCCCTTGGGGCCATGGGCGGAGCTGGTCCAGCTCACTTACTTGGTATGCTTAATGATGACCTAAAATCAAATATGATACAAATTGCAGCGTCTAAGTTAGAAGAGTTACCACCGTTAGTATACCGCTCCTAATATCGCAGTGGCCCCGCAACATTAACAATGTATTAAAAAATAAAACAATTTATTAATACTTTTTCCGAGTTAATTTCAACAGCTCCATCATGTCAGCACTAGAGGAATAAGCATGGCTAACTTTCAAAAAATTCTAATTGCAAATAGAGGTGAAATAGCCATTCGTGTCATGCGCGCCGCTAATGAATTGGGTAAGCGCACAGTCGCTATATATGCTAATGAGGATAAACTGAGCCTACATCGTTTTAAAGCTGATGAGGCATACAAAATTGGCGTTGGTTTAGGCCCAGTGGCCGCATATCTCAGCATTAGTGAAATATTACGCGTCGCTAAGGCTTGCGGTGCTGATGCGATACATCCAGGTTATGGGCTCTTATCAGAAAACCCAGACTTTGTTGATGCCTGTAACGAAGCAGGTATAGTTTTCATTGGGCCAAAAGCAGAAACGATGCGCCAGCTTGGAGATAAGGCAAGTGCGCGGCGCGTTGCAATTGAAGCTGGGGTCCCCGTGATACCAGCCACAGAAGTTTTGGGCCATGATATCAAAAAAATTAAGTCTCAAGCAGCCATTGTTGGCTATCCATTAATGCTCAAAGCAAGCTGGGGAGGCGGGGGGCGCGGTATGCGGCCGATTTACTCGAGCAGCGAAGTTGAAGAAAAGGTTTTAGAGGGCCGCCGCGAGGCTGAAGCCGCTTTCGGCAATGGTGAAGGATATTTGGAAAAAATGATCCAGCGGGCTCGCCATGTCGAGGTACAAATTTTAGGTGACAAATTTGGTTCGATCTACCACCTGTATGAACGTGATTGCTCCGTGCAACGACGAAATCAAAAAGTGGTTGAACGTGCACCTGCCCCATATTTATCGAGCGATCAACGCGAACGAATTTGCACTCTTGGAAAGAAAATTTGTGAACATGTCGATTATGAATGTGCGGGTACCGTAGAGTTCTTAATGGATATGGATGATGGCGAATTTTATTTCATCGAAGTCAACCCACGGGTACAGGTCGAACATACCGTCACCGAAGAAGTAACTGGCATTGATATCGTGCGAGCACAGATCTTAATATCAGAAGGGAAAAGTCTTGCAGAGGCAACTGGAACAGATCATCAAAACAAGGTAAACCTTGATGGGCACGCGATGCAATGTCGTATTACTACTGAGGATCCATCAAATAACTTTATTCCAGACTATGGCCGAATAACCGCTTACCGTGGCGCAACGGGCATGGGAATTAGGCTCGATGGCGGTACTGCCTACTCCGGCGCTGTGATCACTCGCTACTACGACAGCCTTTTAGAAAAAGTTACCGCTTGGTCTCCAACTCCTGAAGCTACAATAGCAAGAATGGACCGCGCGTTGCGAGAATTTAGAATTCGTGGGGTAAGTACTAATATTGCGTTTGTAGAAAACCTCCTTAAGCACCCTACATTCTTGGCAAATGAATACACCACAAGTTTTATCGACACTACGCCAGATCTATTCAAATTTAATAGGCGCAGAGACCGTGCTACTAAAATTTTGACTTATATTGCAGATATCACTGTGAATGGACATCCAGAAACAGAAGGTCGATTGCAACTAAATAAAGATCTCAAGGCTCCAATAGCACCAGAGACTTTTCATGATACTGCAAACCTCCCCTACGGAACCAAAAACCTTTTAGATGAACATGGCCCGCAAGCAGTGGCAGATTGGATGCAGTCGCAACAAAGTCTCCTGATTACCGACACAACTATGCGCGACGGCCACCAGTCACTTTTGGCGACTCGAATGCGAAGCCACGATATGATTAAAGTAGCACCAACCTACGCCGCCAACCTTTCTGGATTGTTCTCTGTAGAATGCTGGGGTGGCGCTACATTTGATGTTGCCTATCGCTTTTTGCAAGAATGTCCCTGGCAGAGACTGCGTGACTTAAGACAAGCGATGCCAAATGTGATGACACAAATGCTTTTGCGGGGTAGCAACGGCGTAGGTTATACCAATTACCCAGATAACGTTATACAATTTTTTATCCAGCAAGCCGCAAACACAGGAGTAGATGTGTTTCGGGTTTTCGACAGTCTTAATTGGGTGGAGAATATGCGCGTTGCGATGGATGCTGTCCTGAAAAATAACAAAGTCTGTGAAGCTAGTATCTGCTACACTGGCGATATTTTAAATCCAAACCGCGCCAAATATGATATTAAATACTACGTAAATATGGCAAAAGATCTCGAAGAAGCTGGAGCCCATATATTAGGTATAAAAGATATGGCTGGGCTATTAAAACCGGCCGCAGCACATGCTTTGATTGGAGCTTTAAAACAGGAAATTGGATTACCTATTCACTTTCATACACATGATACGTCAGGTATTTCCGGCGCAACAATACTCGCGGCCTCAGCGGCTGGTGTTGATGCAATCGACGCCGCTATGGATGCATTCTCTGGCGCTACATCTCAACCTGCTCTAGGTTCAATCGTTGAAGCTTTATCAAATACTGACAGAGATACTGGCCTTGATATTAATAAAATCCGCGAGGTTAGTTCATATTGGGCGAATGTTCGAGCCCAGTATTCAGCCTTTGAAACTGGCCTGCAAACTCCAGCATCTGAAGTTTATCTACATGAAATGCCTGGTGGCCAGTCAACTAACCTTAAGGCACAGGCACGCTCTCTTGGTCTAGAAGACCGCTGGAGCGAAATAGCTCAAACCTATTCAGATGTTAACCAAATGTTTGGTGATATCGTAAAGGTAACCCCAAGTTCTAAAGTTGTGGGAGACATGGCGTTAATGATGGTCTCACAGGGATTAAGCCGCGCAAAAGTCGAAGACCCTAATCATGATGTAGCTTTTCCAGATAGCGTGGTCGATATGATGCAAGGTAATTTAGGACAACCACCAGGCGGCTTTCCTCCATGGCTCGTTAAAAAGGTATTAAAGGGCCAAAAGCCCTCAACCGAACGCCCAGGAAAACTAATGCAACCTGCAAAACTTGAAGTTATCCGCGCTGAACTAAGCGCAGAATTGGACGGCAAAGCGATAGATGATGACGATTTGAATGGTTACCTGATGTACCCAAAAGTATTTCTAGATTATATGGCTCGACATCAATCTTATGGTCCAGTGCGATCCCTCCCTACCCAGACATTTTTTTATGGGATGCAACCAGGCGAGGAGATTACAGCCGAAATCGACCCGGGTAAAACTCTGGAGATTTTATTACAAGCGGTCGGAGAAACCAACGAAGAGGGAGACGCCCGTGTCTTTTTTGAATTAAATGGTCAGCCTCGGGTAATCCGAGTTGCAGATCATAAAATAACAACCTCTAAAGCGAGAAGGCGAAAAGCTGAAATAGGCAATGCCGACCATATTGGCGCGCCAATGCCTGGCGTGGTGGCAAATATTTCTGTGATTGAAGGGGCTGATGTGAAAAAAGGTGACTTACTACTTACAATAGAGGCCATGAAAATGGAGACAGGGATCCATGCAGAACGCGATGCGAAAGTGAAAGCGATACATGTTGTAGCTGGTGCTCAAATAGACGGGAAAGATCTTCTAATAGAATTGGCATAAAAGTTGATCTCAGTTATTACGAATAAATATGAAATTTGGTGAATTTAACTGATTAATTAAAAATCGTTTGAGGGGATCGAACATGACCAAAAAAATACTGTTGATGTCAGACCTCCATATCACCTTACCAGAAGTAAATATTGCCGGGTTGGACCCTATATCTAGGTTTAATAGATGCCTAGAACATGCATCTGTTCATCATCCAGATGCATGTCATCTATTTCTAATGGGTGATCTAACTCACCACGGGTTGTATGAAGAGTACCAAATCTTAAAAGACGCCTTAGACGCTCAACTCTTCGAAACAACACTTATGTTGGGGAACCATGATCGACGCACTTCATTCCAAAAAGCTTTTCCAAACCTCTCAGCAGACTTTCAGCACGGATCACAAAATTTCGGTACAACCAAAGTTCTTTATCTTGATACATTGGACGAAGGTGCAGAAATTGAGCATAGCGGCTTTATCTGCGAAGAGCGCATGCAGTGGTTAAAAAGCAATTTATTGTCAGCCAAAGGTCCCGTAATAATATTGTCACATCACCATATGTTGACCACAGACCTCGATGGGATGGATGAAATACGTCTAATCAACGGCCGAGAGGTAGCTAAAGTCATTGCAGCGTCAGGACGCTGCCAAATGGTAATAAGTGGCCATGTACACCGTACAATATACACGACTTACAAGGGCTTAGCCCATGCAATAATACAAAGCCCATGCCATCAAATGCCACTAATCCTAGGCCCCGGTTCTTCCAGCCTGTCAGTCCCAGAACCAGGGGGATACGGCGTACTTTTATTGGATGAAGAGAGCCCAATTTTACACCATGTAACGGTCGGCCTGCCTGGAAGCTCAGATATTCAAGATTCTAACGATAATAGCTAACGCCCGGCTTGATTCAATATCTACAGCAGTATGTTAGCTCAAATTTATCAAATTTAATCTACGATTTAGAGTCTTTTACCTCTTGCGGGAAAAACTCTCTCCGGCTATTGCCGATGCACTGACGGATGCGGGCGTAGCTCAGGGGTAGAGCATAACCTTGCCAAGGTTAGGGTCGAGAGTTCGAATCTCTTCGCCCGCTCCAGTCAGATAGAAAACTAAAGTAGAGGAAGCCAGCTAATTTCTAACTTCCTAAGCCGACTTCCCAAATTATTTAATCCGCGTCCAGTTTTGAGAACGGCAAAGAACGAATGCCACGCAACCTCTAACTGTAAGGTTATCACCATTTAAAGTCATATTAGATCTGTAAGTTTTATCTTGGTCTGGAGCCCAGATAGTGCCGCCGTAGTAATAACCATCACCTCTGATCTTCATATTCAAAATAATGTCTTCACCAATAATCTTGTCATTGTCGTTTTCCACAACATCAATGATTTCACCACAAAGCTTTTCACCGCAATTGGTGATTTGAACATGGATATATCCACCAGTCTCTCCCGGTTCAGATTTCCAAAGACCAAGTGCACCGTCATTAGCAATTGCGCTAGTCGTTCCAAATATCAGCACAGCTAATACCATTAAAAAATTTCTCATAACAATCTCCTCAAACTAACTTTGGATCAAGCTGCACTATATCGCCCTACCCAATCAAGCTTAAATTACAGTTTTTATGTATTCATCTAACACCCAATAGCTTAACTGATATGGCAGCTGGACTTATAAAACACCGTAACAAACCCCGCATTGGTATGAAACTTTCGAAGTTAAGTCTTTTGTTAATAGAGAGGAAACTACTACTAGCGGTTATTGACAGCAAAAAGTCCCACTGCAGCGGCATTGGATACATTCAACGAGCCGAAGCTCCCAGCAGCATTGATCTTCGCCAAAGCATCACAGGTTTCTTTAGTACGATCTCTTAGTCCAGGGCCCTCAGCTCCTAGCGCAAGAGCTGTCGGTCCAATGTGGTTCCCCAGTGACTCACTCAACGTAAGGTCCGCCTCACCGTCCAAGCCAAAAATAAAGTACCCCATAGACTTCAAAGTCTCCATTGTGTTTGCTAGGTTTGTTACCCGTAAATAAGGCTGTCGCTCCAGCGCTCCACTCGCTGATTTAGCAAGTGCACCAGATTCTGCTGCAGAATGGCGAAAAGGAGCAATTACAGCCAAAGCACCAAATACTTCTGCCGACCGAAGAATAGCCCCCACGTTGTGGGGGTCGGTAACACGGTCGAGTAAAAGTACGAGGGGGGCGGCACCAGCATTTACCGCAACCAAATCTGTAAAAGGTCCCCAATCTAATGATTTAACCTCTAAGGCCACGCCCTGGTGAACTGATTGAGGGTCAATGGGGACAGAAAACTTCCGTGGATCGGTTATTTCCGCATCTAAGTCAGTCACGGCGATAGCGTCAGCAAGACGGTCGAAGGCGTTTTTTGTGATTATTAAACGCAATTTGGATCGTCGGGGATTTAAAAGAGCATCACGAACAGCGTGTATACCAAAAATCCAAAAAGTTTCTGCTGCAATCATACGTTTGTTACGTTCTTTTTCGACTACCCAAGTAGGTTTTTGCATAAGAAAATTCCTATTAACAACAATTCAATCATATGCCTTGGCTCATGCTTATAGCGCAAGTTATTTTCTATATAAAATAATTTATCTAAAAAGATCATTTACTATGCGTGAAGCTCCCACCCAAAAGTAAAATAAACGTTGCCAGTAAGGCAATAGTTTATTAAAGATTTTCCGGAGATCAGGTTGTGCGTCTTCGCATGCCCTACTAATAATGAAGTAGGTTTTGAAAGCGTTCCAAAGATGCACCTTGCAATTATCATGGATGGAAATGGACGCTGGGCTAAAACTCGTGGTTTGGGACGTATAAAAGGTCACAAAGAGGGTGCAAAACGTGTTGAAGAAATAGTAAGATATGCCTCTAAGATTGGAGTGCACACCCTCACTCTTTATGCATTTTCAACAGAAAACTGGCAAAGGCCATCTCCAGAAGTAACAGCCCTATTTCAACTTATAAAAGTTTATTTGCGCAGGAAAGTGCGGGAACTTAAGGTTGAAAATGTAAAAATAAACTTTATCGGGCGGCGTGATCGGTTACCAAAGCCAGTTTTAAAAGAAATGATCAACTCAGAAAATGAGACGGGTACGTGTACTGGCCTTAATCTCAATGTTGCCGTAGATTATGGAGGAAGAGACGAAATATTAAGAGTAATGAATGGTCTTATTAAAGAAAGTAGTTCTCATAATGGCCATTTTAGAGAAATAGATGAAGCGTCTTTTAAAAGTTATAGTGATTTAAAAAATCAATGTGACCCAGATCTAATTATAAGAACCGGAGGAGACAAAAGGCTATCAAATTTCATGCTCTGGCATGCTGCATACAGTGAGTTAGATTTTGTAGACACACTGTGGCCAGATTTCAATGAGAAAGAATTGGCCTCAGCTTTGGACAGAGCCAACGGAAAAGAAAGACGCTACGGAGGACTAGGTGATAGCTGAAAATAAATTTTTTAAAACTACGCTAATATTAAATTAATTTTCAACTCCACATTAAAGGATCCAAAAAGAAAATACTACTTAATCAAAATCCAGTAAAAACCTACGATCCCGCATTGCATCACACTTGTAAGCTTCAGATTTTAAATCAAATTATTAGAAATAAAAGTGTCAATTACCGTCGGTAAAGATCAAACGCTTTTTTAGTTGACTGCGGATTTTCTAAGGCGTAAATCTTCGCAACTTTGGATAACTTTTTAGTTTCCAATGTGGGCGACAGGCCGCAAGGTGTGGCAGGGGACTGTAACTCCCTCGCGGAGACGCACGCCTGGTTCGATTCCAGGGTCGCCCACCATTTATCTCTAAAACCTGACAGAACTAACGTTATATCGTCCAGCTGTTAATCAAATACGTCCAAAAAATAACAATAAGTGGTGAGAGATAGTAAAATAAACTGAATATGACATATTCTTGTTCAATTAGTCGAAAATATTTCTTCTAAATCCACAAAACCTTTTATTTCTATCGGGTTTCCAGAAGGATCAGTCAAAAACATTATCCACTGCTCTCCAGGTTCACCTTTAAATCGTACCGATGGTGGAATAACAAAAACAACACCAGCTTGATCTAAGCGATTTGCCATATACTGCCATCTCGCCAAAGGCAAAACAAAACCAAAGTGAGGCATCGGGACCATATGGTCCCCAACGCAACCTGTGTT
>JAFMEA010000158.1 GCA_017856985.1 Planktomarina sp. | reverse complement strand
GTTTTACTGTAAACTTTAGCATCTCGCGATCCAGGCATTCCAGCGATCTGATTATACGGTACGCCAAGTTCTTCCAGGGTCCAAATTACGCGCAGCGTTCGGTTCCTCGTGGATCCTAAGACGGTATACATTTATCTTTTTCCCATCATCGATATCCTAATGAAACATCGTTCAACTTGCGCCATTTGTGGCGCTGTTTGTCCTGCAGATCGTAACTTCAAATCAGTGTCCAACAGCAATGTAATTACTTTTTCAAGCTGCTCCCTGCTCCACAAATTTATCTGTCGCTGGAGGCGGTCACGCCGTGGACCAAAAACTGGGGGGCGCAAACGGCTTAAACCCTGCGCAATACCTGAGGGGTCACAGACTGCAGTGTGCAGCATCCGAAAATGCCGCAACGCTGAAATACAAAGCCCAGTTGCCGTAACTCCTTGGGCACTAATCTTTTGCAGAATAAGCGGTAGTTCATTATCTTTGAGATCTGCTACCAAACCAATTAAATCGTCCACCGCCGCCTCGGTAGATTGCGGAGCACACTGCTCAACATCCGTGGCAGTTACTGGGCCAACTTGAGACATACAGTACAAGGAAAGCTTTTCAAGATATTGCTGAAAATCGCCAGGATCCAGAGTTTTTGAAAGTTCATAGACTAAAATATGTGCCTCCGAACTAAAGTCACCCAGCCCCGCCTTTTCTATTGCAGCCTTAACTTCACCCGCAGATGGCGGTTCATCATAAACAGCTAAAGCCCAAGTATTTGGGTGCGTCTCTAAGGCCTTACGAATTTTAGAGGTTGGCTTCATCGCCCCACCAATTATTACCATTTGAGCGTCACCGGGCTGCCAATCACTCAGGGCAGCCAAGATTGTGTCGGCACAATTCTCATTTGCATCCTCAACCAAGACAACACGAGGCCCAGGGAAAAAGCCTACTGCCTTAATGGCGTCATTAAGAGCCGCGATATCACGACGCAGTTCACCACCTTGCAATCGGGTTAACCGCATCTCCTGCTCTCCATCAGGACCAATTAGGCCCCTGATCAATTCTTGCCGCTTTAACGCCACGCGCATGGCATTAGCCCCATAAATTAAAATTGCTGTTTTTTTTGGATCAGGTTTTGCAAAAGCAATTAACGCATCACGAGACGAGAGTTTCATAATTGGCTCAAAATCGAAATGCGGGTTAAAACTTGCTCTGCAAGAATTACCATTAGTCTATCTTGCGCGTCACGTTTTGCTCGCTCCGTTGCTAGCGGCGTCCCCGTTGCGGAGTAAGCAGTAAAAGATTTGGCTGTATTAGTTAGAACCACACCACCATCTTTATCGGTAAGGGAGTATTTTAAAGAACCAAAAAGACTGTAGCGCTCAAGCGTTTGTGACGCGGACACAACACCTTTTTCTTCTTTAATGGTGAGTGTATAATTCAATTGATACTTACTTGAACTATTTTTTCTAAACTGCTTTTCTAAGTTACGGACAAGTTCAAATTCAACTCTATCCTTGGGAGCCTGAACAAAAACTGAAGTATAAAGTTTTTTTGTTTTTGGGTTTGTACCATGAACCGGGGCATAGCCGCAGCCCACAAGGAAAAACGCTGCAGTAAGAAATTTACGTCGGCTAAATAACGACATTAATGATGCGCCCAGGTACAATAATCAGCTTCTTTGGTGTAGCACCATCAAGTGCTTTAATTACAGCTTTATTCATTAGCACTAATGCTTCGAGGTCCTCTTTTTGTATGTCTTTGGAAACGATAACTTCATCGCGTCGTTTGCCATTGATCTGAATTGGGAGGGTCACTTCGTCCTCAACTAACATTTTAGGGTTAACTGTTGGCCATGGTGCATTTGTAATCAGTCCATCACCACCCTGATGCAGCCAAATGTGCTCAGATAGGTGAGGCGTCATTGGTGACATCAATTGCGCAAGCGTCATAATGGCTTCACGCTGTGCAGTGAAGCCAGCATTTGACTTGGCTAAAATTGCTGAGAAGCCGTACAGCTTTGCAATTGCCGCATTAAATCCAAAGCTCTCAATTCCAAAAGTGACCTCTTGTATAGCTTTATGCATGGCACGCATCAGGTCTTGATCAGCTGTACCCACCTCTGTTTTATTCATTTTTGAAATTTTATCACTCAACAGCCAGATACGGTTGAGGTATTTAAATGCGGCCTCTGCTCCAGAGGCCGTCCACTCAACGTCTCGTTCTGGCGGGCTATCAGAAAGGACAAACCACCGCGCCGTATCCGCCCCATAGCTGTCAATAATGTTAATTGGATCCACAACATTATTTTTTGATTTTGACATCTTAGCAGAGGGGACAACAGTCACTTCAGCTCCACCATCCTTTAAAAATGCATTCCCGTCTCTCAAATCAACATCTTCAGGATAGTGATATATTGGGCGATTGCCCTCCCCGTCAGACTTATAAATTGCATGGGTCACCATGCCTTGAGTAAAAAGGGCATCGAAAGGCTCAATTGCTGATTTTGGCAAGTGCCCGCAAACCTGCATGGCGCGCGCAAAGAAGCGCGAATATAATAGGTGTAGGATGGCGTGCTCTACCCCACCAATATACTGGTCAACATTCATCCAATATTGAGCTTCCTTTAGGTCAGTTGGTGTCGACGAATTTGGCGCAGTAAATCTGGCGTAGTACCAAGAGGAATCAACAAAGGTATCCATTGTGTCAGTTTCTCGTTGGGCCTCATTTCCGCAGGACGGGCATTTGCAATTACGCCATGTTGGGTGGCGGTCTAGGGGGTTTCCTGGGATATCAAAGCTCACATCATCTGGCAGACAAATCGGTAAGTTTTCTTTTTTTTCAGGTACGACACCGCAGGCATCACAGTGAACAACTGGAATTGGACACCCCCAATACCTCTGCCGACTTAAGCCCCAATCTCTGAGACGGTATTGGGTTTT
>JAFMEA010000157.1 GCA_017856985.1 Planktomarina sp. | reverse complement strand
GGTGTTTGGGATATTTTGCCCGCATGTCTTTGCGTACATCGGCGTAGCTGCCTTTCCAAAAGCCAGGAATGTCCTTGGTAATTTGAATTGGTCGGCGGGCTGGTGACAAAAGTGTTATTTTTATGGGGTTGCCACCTAAAGTGGGATGACTGGTTTGACCGAACATCTCTTGGATACGTAGTGCTATGGAAGGACTGTCACCGCTGTAGTCAATTATAACCTTATTGCCTAGCGGTGTTATAAAATGTGCTGGCGCAACCTTCTCGAGTAGATCAAGGTTAGCCCACCCAATATAGCTTTGAAGTGCTGGAAGGGGGTTGAATTTTTTCCATTCCTCCTCGCTTGAAATTGTTGAAATGTAAGGAGTTAACCAACCTGCAAGATTGCTCATTAACCCTTCATTTGAAATATCTGGAAACTGACTCCTTCCCGCTATTTTTGCGCGCGCTTGTAACAACAGGGCCGCTTTGGGAAAGTTGAGACCTATCTGCTTTATTCCATCTAGCATAGCCAGTGAAACTTTCTGAGTTGGCACTTGTGGCCAGTTTTGACTGGTAAGGCTAATGGATCCTAGTGACTCTGTTTGAATTGATAAAACTTTGCGAGCGCGTTTTGACCAACGGCAGGTCTCAAGCCACTTAATTTGTCCACTAAAAACTTCGCGTATTTCACCTGACGAAATTGATAGGGCTCGACGAATTTTTGGATCGGCCCCACTACTGCGATGTGGGTTGCCTAGTTCCGATATAACAAGAAAGGGTGCATTTGCGAGGCCATCATCATCGGCCAAAACCACGCCCTTTCCGTTGGCCATAATGTAATGAGGTAGGGCGCCTGGTCTGCGTTGGGCTACTCTTTCTGGATAGGCTAGAGCCAAACATTGAGCGGGAGTATGTTTTAACAAAACTGAGTTTTTAGGGGCCAATTTGACAAGCCGGTTTGCTTCCATTTTGATACGCTTTAGCGCCTCAGCATCTCGAATTTGATGATTTGGAGCTTTGCTTGATAGTGCCTGCAAAGCTGGAGTTAGATCGGCTTCTTGTGAAGTAAGAATGTCTCTATCAGATAGTAGTGCGGCTAATGGCGCGGCAATAGGACCGGCTTTAACCAACATTTGAGCAAAACGGGGGTGCAGGGGCAGTTCTGCCAATTTTGCGCCATGGGATGAGAGTTTTCCCTCAGTGACTGCACCCAGTTTATCTAGTAAGTCTTGTGCTTGCGCCCAACTGTTTTTTTGTGGTGAGGTTAAAAAAGCCAAATCTTTCGGTTTTGTACCCCACTTGGTTAATTGCAGTGCCAGCGGCGCAAGATCAGAAGTAATGATTTCTGGTGGCGCAAAGGTAGCCATCATACCTTCCTCAACGCGCGCCCACATCCGATAACATTTACCTGGAGCAACTCTGCCAGCTCTACCAGATCGCTGGGTTGCTTCAGCCTTGCTTGCTCGCTCAGTGATAAGTCTCTGAAGCCCTCTGCCTGGGTCGTAGCGCGCCCGACGTGACAAGCCACAATCAACCACAGCATGAATGCCCTCAATGGTAAGTGAGGTCTCCGCAATTGCTGTGGCAAGGATAATTTTACGGTTTCTTGAATCTGGGCTGATCGCTAGCTTCTGGTTTGAGTATGATAAATTGCCAAACAGTGGCCGCACTACGCATGATTTTGGTAATTGGTTTTTAAGTTGGGCTGAGGCTTTATTAATTTCTCGCTCACCTGGCAAAAATACCAAAACATCTCCATCTGTTTCTTTTAAAGCTTTCAATATTAGATCACTGATGCCTATCTCAAGGGAGGCTTCCTTGGTTCGTGGCCGATTTAAGTGAATAATTTCTACAGGGTAGCTACGTCCCTCGCTAGTTACTATTGGCGCATTGTTTAACAACTTAGCCACAGGCTCAGAATCTAGCGTTGCTGACATTACCACAAGCATTAAATCGCTGCGAAGTGTTTCTCGGACCTCCCATGATAGCGCTAGGCCTAAGTCAGCGTTAAGAGATCTTTCATGAAATTCATCGAACAAAACAGCAGAAACTCCAGGTAATTCTGGATCAGATTGCAACATCCGCGTTAGAATACCCTCTGTGAGTACCTCTATGCGGGTATTTGGTCCAATTTTTGTTTGGCCACGAATCCTGAAGCCCACCGTCGCGCCGATTGGCTCTCCTAGCGTTTCAGCCATACGTTCGGCTGCTGCAATTGCTGCAAGGCGCCGGGGCTCAAGCATTAAAATTTTTCCACTACAGATTCCAGAATGTAATATAGCCAGAGGGACGCGGGTCGTTTTCCCTGCTCCTGGAGGTGCTTGAAGTACTACACGGCCATAAGTGGACAGCCGTTCCACTAATTGTGGTAAGATCGCGTCTATAGGGAGATCAAATTTCATGTACTATGTATCGTTTAGAAAGTATCTTTCGTCTACGCACCTATTTTTTCTTTTTTTACATTATGAAAGTTTTTTATTTAACGAGTTACTTAATTAGAATTACAGAAGATTTTTTAATTGTAAAAACTCAGTGAGTGACTGCCAAATCGAATTTCAATAAGCTAATTATAAACTAAAAGGCTTGACCATGTATGCTTGCAATTATGCATGCCATCGGTAGATGATCATTTAAAAGCAGTATCTATTGATAAACTTGGATAAAATTAGCTGGAAAAAATGGATAAGAAAGAATTAAATCCAACTGCCCTGGCGGCAGAAGTTGAAAAGGGCAACCGTAGAGCATTGGCACGGGCAATTACTCTTGTCGAAAGTGCCAACCCTAACCACCGAAATCAGGCTACAGAATTGCTTGGAGCATTAAGTGGGGGCAAACAATCTATCCGAATAGGGCTCTCAGGGACTCCTGGTGTGGGTAAGTCAACATTTATTGAGAGTTTTGGCATCCAGCTCGTGGAAACTGGCCTGCGGGTTGCGGTCTTGGCGGTAGATCCATC
>JAFMEA010000156.1 GCA_017856985.1 Planktomarina sp. | reverse complement strand
AACAATTCATATGCAGACCTTACCAAAGAGAAAATTGGGCAATTTTACGAATCAATTGTTAGTGTTCGCTCAATCGTCCCCGCTGAAGCAAGAACTGCTGCCAGCCTTGGTGTCGAGCGCGAAGGCAATGGTGTAGCAATAGATGAAAAACATATTTTAACTATTGGCTACATAGTTATAGAGGCGAAAAGCATAGAAATAGGTTTATCTGATGGACGGCGGCTGCCTGCTAAACTGGTCGGCTATGACCACACGACTGGCTTTGGAATTATCAAATCTATTGTTCCCCTTAAAATGCCACCTCTACAATTAGGCAACTCTGACAATATAAAAACCGAACAAGATTTATTGATATTACCATCATCAAACCGGGGCGCAGGTTCAATTGTGAGGTCTGTCTCACGAAGACCTTTCACTGGTTGGTGGGAATATTTTGTTGAAAACCCAATTTATACAACACCACCAAATGGATTATGGGCCGGCGCGCCAATACTAAACAAGAACGGTGAAATTCTTGGCATTGGCTCATTATTTGTATCTGAGTCAGTGCCGGGTATTTCCTCTCCCGGCAATATGTCTGTGCCTATAAATTTACTTAAACCAATTCTTGAAGACCTTATTTCCAGCGGCAGAAGGAAGAGTAAAGTCCAGCCTTACCTTGGCATTTCATCGGACGACAGCAATGATCAAGTCATCGTAACCCGAGTAAGCGATGGAGGCCCAGCCTTTCAAGCAGGTATTAAACCTCAGGATGTAATTATGGCAATCAATGGCTCACAAGTGTCCAATTTGAAATCGTTTTATGAAAAGGTCTGGAAATCTGGCGAGGCTGGGGTAACCATTGAATTAAGTATTCTGCGGAGAGGGACAATCATGAATTTTAACGTGAAAACAGTTGATCGACTGGATTATTTCTTCAAGCCCCAGTCCTTTTAGAGGTCTCCCGAAGCTTGTTGGATTAAACCCAACTTTGTCGCTCTTCCAAGATAAATTTTGATGAAAGGGATCTGAGACTTAGTTTCTTTTACCTCTCTTCAAAACTCAGGACTCTCTGGCCAGAGGCTGCCTATTCAATAGTATTTTCTAACCGTCCGAGACCACTAATTTCAAGCGACATATGATCACCTTTTGACAGGTATTTGGGTGGAGTATAGCCAATGCCCACACCAGCAGGTGTCCCAGTGGCAATTATATCACCCGGCATAAGTGTCATGGTTGATGACATAGTTTCAATTAAGGTTGGAATATCAAAAATCAGATCAGAAACAACCGCCTGCTGCCTTACTTCACCATTGACCTTTGTAACCAATTTCATCGCATTAACATCAGCGATCTCATCACTGGTTACAAGCCATGGCCCCATTGGGCAAAAAGTATCAAGGCTTTTACCAATGGTCCATTGACCGTGCCGCTGCTGTAACTCACGCGATGTCACATCATTAATGATTAAATAACCAAAGACATGATCATAGGCGTTTGCTTTGCTGACTTGAAAGGCCTTTTTACCAATTACAATGCCCAGTTCAATCTCGTAATCAACCGATTGGGTTGGGTCAAGCGAACCATTCACCGGCGCCCCTGGCCCAATGACACTAGTTGGCGCTTTGGTAAAGATAACGGGTACCTTTGGCACGCTCTCCTTACTGGTCGAGTCAAACCCGCTAGAATGAAATTCTGCAGCATGTGCATAGTAATTTTTCCCGACACATAGGATATCACGCTGCGGCTCTGGAATCGGCGACAGAAGTTCTACACCAGCTAATGCAATGCGATTCGTGCCATTTGCTACCCAGCGGTCAATTACCACTTGGTCCTGCCCACAAAGTTTGAGCACGGCTGTTCTCGCGTCATCACCTTGAGAACAAACAATAATATCATCGCCATCAATGATGCCAGCAGCGATAGAGTCAGCATAATAGAAAGTTACAAATTTCATTTTCTCGACAATCTCTATTTTTATCGTTAATACTAAAAAGCATATAGAAATTTGTCTGTCAAACGCTCTCTTCTTCACCGGGGCAATGATCGACAAACGCCGATTAGATGGGGATGAATTTGGCAGCATTGGTCGAAGTGATAGTAACGGCTAGAGCGAACAACCTAAACGTTTCGACACATGAATCGATGGCGCAGCGCGCCTATCGTCTAATCCGTGCGGACATTATTTCAGGCGCGCGCGACCCGGGTGAACGGCTCCGCATCGAGATGTTAAAAACGGTCTATGATATTGGCCCTACACCGCTTCGCGAGGCGTTGCAAAAGCTCAGCACCGAAGGTCTTGTGTTGGCGCTTGAAAAGCGCGGTTTTATGGTGTCACCGCTTAACCTGGATGAATTCAGCGACCTCAACATCGCCCGTATCGAAATCGAAAAGGTCGCACTCGCCAGATCGCTTGCACTTGGTGACAATCAGTGGGAGTCACGTGTTGTTGCCGCAACCTATCTAATGAAGAAGGAAGATGAGGCGCTGCTTGCCAGCGGCGCTGGTGTTTATGATGCGTGGGAGTCGGCGAATGCAGAATTTCACGCGGCCATGATTGCTGCCTGCGGATCGAAGTGGCTGTTGCAAATGCGCGACCAACTGCAAGACATGTGCGAACGCTATCGCCGGTCATCAATAAGTCAAAGCAACAAAAAAACGGTAAATGGTAACCGGGACGTTGGCGAAGAACATGCCGCTATCAGCGATGCAGTCTTGTCGCGCAATTCAGAACTGGCGTGCCAACTCACCGAGTCTCACTACATGAAAACACTGAGCCGGCTGGGGGGTAATCCAAATTTGGTCGGCGACCTGCAACCATGAGAACTTTAACATTAAAAGGACGGCCTTGAGAGTTTTCACATAATGATTCACATTCGGCCAAAATATAGCATGTCGATGGCCTGAATGGACCTCGAGGGGGTCATAAAAGACATGCCCGATGAACGAAGCAATCAACTGGGAGGATAAAATGGATT
>JAFMEA010000155.1 GCA_017856985.1 Planktomarina sp. | reverse complement strand
CGCCTTCGCGCCGTTAATGCAGCTGGATCGGGCATCGCATCTCTTGCGGTGACCTTTAGTTTTGGCTCACCAAATTCATCTTTTAAAAAGAATAAAACTAAAATTCTTAATATGGTAGTCGGCGATGCGACCCGAGGCCTGCAAAGCTTAATGACTTCAAACCGAAAATTAATGCTGGGCGCACGGGCACGTTTTATACGCCAAAATAAGAAAACAGACACCGCTAATGTAGACCTAAATACAGACGTAAGCGTAAGTAATAAATCATTTCATAAATCCAGAAAAAAGACTGATCAACTTGCATTTGTCTCCACAAAAAATGTACGACCCGTGGCATGCATAAAACTGTTTGGTTGTGGCGATCCTGACTTTGATATTTCAGGTTCGGCACAACTCAGGAGGGGTGTGCTAAGTACGAGTGGTCAATTCATTGATCAAAATAGCAGCGAGGGGGGGTCTGAAAGACGTTTAGTGTTCGGTGATTTTGACGTTCAGCATGACAGTAAAAGTGGCTCGACTATTTCCACATTTAATGGAAAATTATTGTTGGAAAAGACAGTAAATCAGAAGACTGTGCTTGGCTCGTTTTTGGGTATTGAAACTGCAAACTCCAATATTGTTGGCGAGTTCATGGGTGAGCGAACAAGCTGGGGCCCAAGTTTGGGTGGATATATGGTTCATCAACTTAGTCCAGGCTTGTATGCAGATGCAATTATGTCCTTTTACCGCGGCAATAAATCCATTGATGTCTCTAATGGGGTGTTGGACTTAAGAAGTAATTACAACACATGGGCAGCAACATACAGAGCGTCACTGAGTGGCGTGATTGAACGCAGGAGCTTTGAGATTTGGCCCGAGCTCTCCTTAAGCCACGGCACCAACTCCATAGATAGTATCGGCTACAATGCCAACGCATACGGCCTAGTGGGTGGTGGGACCTTGGATGCAGGTTCCATTGACATTACAAAGTTAATGCTGCGACCTGAAATTCGTATACCAATAGATGGACTGGCTTTGACCGATTATATGGGCTTAGCCACCTTCGCGCCTAGGCTGATGTGCGAGGAAATAACAACCAATGCACCAACACTCTATGCGAAAAATAGAAGCTGTGGTCGAGGTACTGAATATGGCATAGTCAGCCAATCAGACGACGGGCTTACTGAATTCAGAAGCAAAGTAATCATCGATAATATTGGTGATAGTACACGCACAGGCATAAGTATAAATTTTAATTACCAATTCTAAACGACATTACGCCAACGGTCCTAAATCCAGTTAATGGCATATGTTTCCAACTAAAATCATGGCGCTATCAGAAATGGCGTCTTAATTGAACTTATATGTCCAAACAGCTCAAGATTAGGTAATGATTGAAATAATAAATTTACTATTTAAAGCTTAAATAAAAATATCGAAGGGTTAGGAATGAAAGCTCCTCTTATTACCACGACCATTGGCGCGTTTCCTAAGCCAAAATACGTCCCTATTCGTGATTGGTTTGATTCAGCCAAGGACGCAGGTGGAATGAATACCCCTGAGACAACTCATCAATACTCAAAAGATATTGAAAAAAACAAGGATGCGCACGAAGATTTATTTATACGCGCCGCTCAGGAGGTCTTGGATATTCAAATTCGTGCAGGGATTTCAATTCCTACAGATGGCGAAGTGCGTCGCGAAAATTATATCCACTATCACTGCCGGCACCTAGGTGGTTTTGACTTCAACAGGCTGGAGCACCGAATCCTTCGAGATGGCGCATATGAAACAGATCTACCTGCCATCCGGGGTCCAATTGTACATTCTACCAAAAATTATAGCGCACATGACTATGTCGCCAGCCAAGGTGTCAGCTCAAGACCAGTAAAGTTTACACTACCTGGACCTTTAACAATCATGGATACTACAGCCGACTGTTTCTACAATGATCGGCCCAAACTAAACGCCGCCCTTGCAAAGACAATTAATAAGGAAGTCTTAGCTTTAGTGGAGGCTGGGTGTAGACATATTCAAATTGATGAGCCGCTGTTCGCCCGCTCGGTCAAAGACGCCCTAGATTTTGGAATGGAGGGTCTGGAAAGGTGTTTTTATGGAGTACCAAAGTCCGTTACTCGAATTGTTCACATGTGTTGTGGTTACCCAGACCATTTAGACGATACTGACTACAAGAAAGCTGATCCCTCAAGCTATTACGAGCTTAGTAAAGCCATTGATCAGGCTGCCTTCGATCAAATTTCTATTGAGGATAAGCACTGCTGTAATAACTTAAATTTGTTGGAACAATTTGAAAATAAAACTGTCATCTTTGGCTCGCTAGCGATTGCATCCAGCGCTCTAGAGACGGTTGAGGAAGTTGTTGAAAGGCTGAGTGCTGCATTAAATCATATCGACAGAGATCGCTTAGTCGTGGCACCAGACTGCGGGCTCGGCTTATTACCGCCACAGTTGGCGGAAGACAAATTAAGGGCTATGTGCGAGGCAGCCGCAATAGCCTAGAAAAACTCCTCATAAGGACCCGTTATGAAACGTGATATAGATCCCTTTTTTCAACCCATTTCCGCAATGGAACTTGCTCGTTTTGCCGGAGTTCCAACTTTCATGCGGCTCCCTCATATGACTCCAGATCACCCTCGCTTTGATGACATAAATATAGGTTTGCTGGGCGTGCCTTGGGATGGCGGCACAACAAATAGACCCGGCGCCCGACACGGGCCACGCCAAATGCGCGATCTTTCCACCATGATCCGAGCGATGAACCCAGTGACCAACATTGCACCCTTTGCCAGCGTTAATTGTGCCGATCTGGGTGACGTACCACCAAATCCAGTAGATATCCAAGATAGCCTAAACCGCGTGACAGACTTTATTTCAGTCATGAAGAAAAAGAATATTGTGCCAATGACGGCTGGTGGAGATCATTTGGTTACACTCCCCATTCTACGTGCACTGGCAATTGACGG
>JAFMEA010000012.1 GCA_017856985.1 Planktomarina sp. | reverse complement strand
TCGAGGATACTATGAGAACAACACCACTCAAACTAGGCATCGCTGGTCTCGGTACCGTTGGCAGTGGTGTCATTAAAATGCTTAACAAAAACGCCACTCTATTATCAGCCAGAGCTGGGCGCCAAATTATAGTTAGTGCAGTCTCAGCTCGATCCAGATCCAAAGAGAGGGGAATAGACCTCTCAGGTATAAATTGGGAAGACGACCCAGTGGCATTAGCCAGACGCGCTGACGTCGACGTTCTTGTGGAATTAATGGGAGGCAGCGAGGGGCCGGCAAAAGAGGCGACACTCGCCGCAATCTCTTCGGGAAAAGACGTAGTCACAGCCAACAAAGCTCTGCTAGCAATTCATGGTCACTCTCTCGCTCTTGCTGCGGAAAAAGTGGGTCAAGTAATTCGATTTGAGGCAGCAGTCGCCGGCGGCATTCCAGTTGTAAAGACCCTGACAGAGGGGTTGGCTGGCAATAGAATTGATCGCATTTTAGGTGTGATGAATGGTAGCTGTAACTACATCCTTACACGCATGGAAACCAGTGGTCTAAGTTATAACGAGATTTTTGCCGAAGCTGATGCCCTTGGATATCTTGAAGCCGACCCAAACCTAGATGTGGGCGGTATTGACGCCGCTCATAAGCTTGCACTATTAGCAGCAATTGCGTTTGGAAAAAAAGTTAATTTTGCAAGTGTTGTAGTCGAAGGAATTGGTGCGATAACCATTGAAGATATTAATGCGGCGGCAGATATGGGCTACCGTGTAAAACTTCTTGGTGTTTCTCAGATGACTGAACTCGGCCTAGAACAGCGCATGACCCCCTGTCTAGTTTCTGCGAGTTCCCCATTGGGCCAACTTGAAGGTGGAACAAATATGGTTATTTTGGAGGGCCAAGATTCAGGTCAAATTGTTTTGCGGGGCGCAGGCGCAGGTGAAGGCCCTACAGCTTCGGCAGTATTGTCGGATATTATTGATATCGCTCGTGGCCAGCGTATGGATACATTTGGGCAACCAGCAAGCTCATTGTTGGACGCCAAGCCAGCCACAGCAACCACATCAGCTCCGTTTTATCTGCGGCTTCAACTTCTTGATAAACCGGGAGCACTAGCAAGAATTGCTGCTATTATGGGAAAGGCCAACATATCAATCGACCGAATGCGCCAATACGGTCATGATACAGATAGCGCACCAGTGCTGATTGTAACTCACAGGACAACTCGGAACGCTATAGATCAAATTTTAACTGAATTTTCAAAAACTAAATTGCTTGGCAGTACGCCCGTGGCACTTAGAATTGAGTCGATTTAGAAATTCTTAAAAACTGTTAACCAGTCTAGTCTTGCCAATAGTTCAAATACTACGGTACGTTTCGGAGCCTAATTTAAGGAAAATTTATGTCTAGTCCCATCGAATTTCACGACCGTGCATTGTCATTAGGCCTCGCACGAGTTGCCGAGCAAGCTGCTATCGCATCCGCCAAATTGATTGGCCGTGGTGACGAGAAGGCTGCAGATCAGGCAGCAGTGAATGCCATGCGAACCCAGCTTAATATGTTAGATATTGCTGGTGTGGTAGTTATTGGTGAAGGTGAGCGGGACGAAGCTCCCATGCTTTTTATCGGTGAAGAGGTCGGCAACGGAAAAGGTCCAGCAGTAGATATTGCGTTAGACCCTCTTGAGGGAACCACATTGACTGCGAAAGATATGCCTAATGCTTTGACGGTCATTGCGATGGGACCGCGAGGTTCAATGCTACACGCACCAGATGTTTATATGGAAAAACTTGCTATTGGTCCAGGATTACCCAAAAATATAGTGTCGTTAGAAATGCAGCCCGTAGAACGTATCAAAGCATTGGCGGTGGCAAAGAACTGCGGCCAAGAGGACATCACGGTATGTGTTCTTGAGCGCCCCCGTCATGACAAAATGATCGCGGAACTACGCACAACAGGTTGTGCAATTCGACTAATCACAGACGGTGATGTTGCCGGTGTTATACATTGCGCAGAATCTGCTATCACCGGTATTGATATGTATATGGGACTTGGGGGTGCCCCTGAAGGAGTTTTGGCGGCAGCAGCCTTGAAATGCATGGGTGGACAAATGTGGGGTCGTTTGGTTTTCCGTGATGAAGCGGAGAGAAAACGTGCCTCGAGCGCAGGTATAACTGATTTTAACAGAATTTATAGCCGAGACGATATGGTTACTCAGGATGTAGTTTTTGCAGCTACCGGCGTAACAGATGGATCAATTCTATCAGGTATAAAGCGTGAAGTAGGCTACCTAACGACAGAAACAATTTTGATGCGATCCAAAACTGGGTCTATGCGCCGTATGAGCTACCGTAGTCCAATAATTTAAATGTTTCTTGGAGTTGAACATTCTCTTACTGGAAGGCGTTGGCTCGGACCAACTGCAATAGTAGAGCGTCAGGCATTAAACCTAAATCAACAAAACAATCTGCCATTGCCATTATGTAACGTTTTGGCCAGGTTAGGTGTGACTGTAGAAGAGGTAGAAAGTTTTTTAAATCCCACCCTGCGTGCTACGATGAGTGACCCTAAATTACTCAAAGACTGCTCTTTAGCCGCACAGATAATTATCGAGGCAGCTGAGAACACAAAGGCCATCGCAATTTTTGCAGATTATGACGTCGATGGTGGAGCTTCTGCGGCTCTAATCTTCGATTTCTTGGCACATTTCCATATCAAACCAACACTCTACGTTCCAGATCGCATTGATGAAGGCTATGGACCAAACTCGGAAGCGATGCGGGCGCTTGCCACTAGTCATGATTTGATTATTTGTGTGGATTGTGGAATCGCTTCGCATGACGCCCTTGCGTCAGTGACAGATGCAGATGTCATAGTGTTAGATCATCATCTGGGTGCCGAGACGCTGCCGCCAGCTAAGGCAGTGGTGAACCCCAATCGCCAAGACGAGACGGGTGACCTTGCACATCTTTGCGCCGCTGGCGTGGTTTTTTTAGTATTGATTGAAGCCGCACGACTTATGCGCGAAAAAGGCAAAAACCCACCTAATCTTTTAGATTCCCTTGATTTAGTAGCGTTAGCAACGATAGCGGATGTAGCACCTTTAGTGGGAATCAACAGAGCCTTTGTAAGACAAGGTCTAAAAGTTATGGGCCAGCGCAAACGATTAGGACTTAACGCCCTATCCGACATCGCGCAGTTAGACACAGCTCCAAGTGCGTATCACCTGGGCTATGTATTGGGGCCTCGCATAAATGCCGGTGGGCGAATTGGAGAAGCTGATCTGGGTGCACGACTACTAAGTAGCGTTGACCCACATGAAGCAGCCGCTATGGCAGATAAACTGGATCAATTAAACTCAGAAAGGCGTGCCGTTGAAGCCACTGTTAGGTTGGCAGCATTCGAGCAAGCTGAGGCGCGTGGGTTGGACCAACCCTTGATTTGGGCATCTGATGATGGCTGGCATCCAGGTGTAGTTGGTATTGTGGCATCGCGACTAAAGGAAAAAACTAACCGGCCAGCCGTTGTAATTGGGTTTGATGGGGACATTGGCAAAGGCAGTGGCCGATCTGTAAGTGGAATAGATCTTGGAGCTGCTATCCAAAGATTGGCTAGAGACGGTGATATTGAAAAGGGTGGCGGTCATAAAATGGCAGCAGGCCTTAGCCTAAGTCGTATGCAGCTTGAACCCGCAATGGAAAAACTTAATAACTTGCTAAAGTCACAGGGTGCCGGCTCATTAGGGCCAGCTGATTTACGCATAGACGGAATATTGATGCCAGGAGGTGCCACATTGGAGCTTATCGAACATCTTGGTCGGGCAGGCCCTTATGGGGCAAATGCATCAGCGCCACGGTTTGCTTTTCCAGATTGTACCATCGCCTTCGCCAAACCCGTCGGTGAATCGCACTTGAAGCTAACCATAAGCGATGGGTTTGAAAATAAATTAGATGCTATATGTTTTGGTGCGTTCGATAGCCCACTTGGCGCGGCATTAAACGAAGCAAAAGGTACAAAGATGCATATCGTAGGGCGTTTGGAGGTGAATACCTGGGGCGGGCGTTCAAGGCCACAGATGCGGATTGAGGATGCAAATCCTGCTTGAAACACCCCATCTAAAAACATGTCATAAAGTAAAGAATCGACTTGCCACAGCGGTGAGCTTTCCCTAAATAGCGGCGTACCAATAGTGTCCCGTTCGTCTATCGGTTAGGACGTCAGGTTTTCAACCTGAAAAGACGAGTTCGATTCTCGTACGGGATGCCATTGGTTTTACAAACAACTGCAGTACTTTTAAAAAGGCCAATAGGTTTCGTAAAATACGAAATTAAATTGCTGTAAGTTGACTTGAGATCACCAAATTCCAAAAATAAGTTTTATAGATTACTGGTAGTTCCAATTCACCTTTTTTGGAAAACTTACTCGTCAGTACGCACAACTTCATTCATAAATCGATCTCGGATCACAACTGGATCTTTGGTAATCACAGGAACTTTAATATTACCACTTTCGCATTTGGCGACAATCACTGTCATAACCTTGCTATCGATCGCGGCTTGCAACACAACGCCAGTCTCTTCAGCATGACATTCAATTACGTTCTCACACCCACAGGCACGTGCGACAGCCGTGAGGGATGTTTTCTTTCCAGCATAGGTAGGTTGATCACCAGTTGATCCGTAGCTGCCATTATCAATGATCAACAAGATGAAATTATCTGCCACATTATTGGCGATTGTGGGTAAAGTACCCAAGTTAGTTAAAACAGAGCCATCACCATCAATTGAAATAACTGTTTTTTGCTGTGCCAATGCTACGCCTAATCCAATTGAGGACGACAGACCCATTGTGCCCAGCATGTAAAAAGTACTCGCCTGGTCATCGATCATATGCAGCTCTTGGCTTGGCAAACCAATGTTACACACAACCAATTGATCGCGCAGGATTGGGGCAATATCACGGATAATTTCAGAACGGATCATATTAGTAACCTCCCCAGAACGTTGCATCGGTTAGAATAGCCACCGGTTTGTTGCACATAAACGTATATTTTAAAATTGCATCCAGCTCTTGTTCGTCGCCTGGCTGGTGAAAGTGATAAGTCGGAATATTAAGCTGGTTAAGCAGCGCCTTGGTGTGCACAGCCATTTCAACTTGGCATGCAACAGGCTCTTTGAGCTCACCTCGATACGAAATTAGCATCGGTAATGGCATCCGGTAGAATTGAGTCAAAGTTACCAATGTATTGACCGTCACCCCAATTGCAGTATTTTGCATGATTATTGCAGGGCGTTTCCCACCCATAAAGGCACCAGCGCAAAGGCCCATTCCTTCGTCTTCCTTATTAGAAGGAATATGGTAAATGCTCGGTTCTTTTTCTACAGCTGCTATAACACCACCAAGCTGCTTACACGGCACTGTGGTAACAAATTCGATACCATTGGCAACAAAGTCGTTCACTATTTTTTTACTAACAGACATGACGCTCCTTTCAGGGAATTAGAATTATCTTTGGCGCAGCAGTGCGGCCATTATGGATATCTTCAAATGCAGCTTGTCCCTGTGACAAAGGACGAGTTTCCACCCAGTCTAGCGACCCAAGGTGGCCTGCAAAAATTGCAGCGCCCGTGTCACGAAAGTCCTGGGGTGTGTAGGTATAGGTCCCAATAAAGGTAATTTCCTGCAGCGTTAGGCGACGCACGTCAATGCCACCATCCGCAGAACCAAGACCAATATGGCAAATCACACCACCTGGCTTTGCCAGTTCACAGGCCGAAGCCCTCGTAACCGCAAATCCAACACCATCAATGACCAAATTTGCAGTACTAGGCAAAGGCGAATTGGCGTCAAAGCCATCACTGGCTGTAAAACCTACAATGCTATGTAAGGTTTCAAGGCGCAGCGGGTTTACTTCAATCACAGTTATATCTTGAACACCCATAGCGCGCAGGCAGAGTGCGGCCCCAACACCAATAGCTCCACCACCCAACACAACACATTTCAAATCTGACACCGGAGTATCTTGCAGCTGTAGTCCTAACCGTGCCGCATGCCACCCACAGGCTAAAGGCTCTGTAAGTGCAGCCACCTTTAAGAGGCCAGGCCTTGGTACTTCTAACAAATTTTCAGATGGAATAGAAACACGTTCTGCAAACGCACCTGGTCGGGGCGGCATCGAAATGATCTGTCTCTCACTGCAAATGTTTGATCTTCCAACAATACAGGATGCACAACTGCCACATCCATTTAGTGGGTTAATCGCTACTGATGCTCCGTCTCGGGGACCTCCGACAATTGTCCCTGAAGCCTCATGGCCAAGGATAAGAGGCGTAGGCCGTCGAGCGTCATGGCCCAGAAAAGCGTGCATATCAGAACCACAAATACCAGAATATAGGACTTGCACAATTTCCTCACCAAATTTTACGACCGGCTCACTATAGTCCATGTATGTGAGCGAATTGGCCGCAGTATTTACGAGAGCTTTCATTTTGCTGTATACCCCCCGTCGACAAACAAAGTTTGACCCGTGATATAGTTGGATGCATTGGAACAAAAGAAAATCATAGGACCTTCCATGTCATGAATTTCGCCATTTCTTCCAATACAGGTTTGCGCCGCATTACGGGCAGATAGTTCAGGGTCAGAAAATACTGACTCAGTCAGTTCGGTTCGAAAAAAACCAGGCGCAATTGAATTTGCGGTTATCCCATCTGGCGACCAAGCCTCTGCCATAGCGCGGGTCATTTGCTCGACAGCACCTTTAGAGGTTCCGTAACTAATTCCATTTTTAAATGCACGCTTCGATTGCAGGGAAGCGAAGTTTATAATCCGGCCCCAACCTTTAGATCGCATCCCCGGTACTAATGCTTTGGCCAAGAAGAATGGTGCAGCGACATTGAGGTTCTGGGTTAAGTCCCAATAGTGATCAGTCATTTTATCTGCTGGTTGGCGAGTATTTATACCAGCAGCATTTATTAAAATATCTGGATTTCCAAACGGCTGGGCGGCCTCACCCGCAATATCTACCAACGCAGATCGATCTGAAAGATCCGCAGCTAAAACAAAAGTTTCACCTTTTGTCGACTGAGACCAGGCAGTCAGTGTTTTTTCACGCCGAGCTATTGCCACTATTTTTACACCATGGGCCGCAAGAACTGTAGCTGCACCCCGCCCCAGACCGCTGGAAGCTCCAGTCACAACTGCAACTTTTCCTTTTAAATCAAAAAGTTGTGTTCCTTTCATATTCTAATCTTCCGATGAAAGGTCGAAGTTTTCACCAGGGAAATATTTTGACAAACGAATGTCGGCAGTACGCGCGTGACCTTCCATCCCTTCCAGCCTCGAAATCCGAGCAGTAGCAATTGCCACATCCTTAGCCCCATCTCTTGTGGATCTTTGCCAGGTCACCAGCTTCATATATTTATGCACCGACAGGCCACCAGTGTATTTTGCAGACCGAGATGTGGGTAAACAATGGTTAGGGCCAGAAGCTTTGTCACCATAAGCCACTGTTGTTTCTTCGCCCAAAAATAATGAACCATAACATCGCAACCGATCTAACCACCAATCAAGATCGTCAGCCTGAACAGTCAAATGCTCTGGAGCGTACTCATCTGACGTAGAGGCCATTTCTTCGCGGTCTGCACACAAGATCACTTCAGCATAATCTCGCCAGGCCGCTTCAGCATTTATACGGTTCAGTTCCGGCAAATCAGCAATTAAGTCTGGCACCATTGTAAGTACATTTTCAGCCAAAGCCTCATCATTGGTTACCAGCCAAACTGGGGAATTATATCCATGCTCAGCCTGCCCTACCAAATCAGCAGCAACAATTTCAGCGTCTGCATTACCATCGGCAATAATCAAACTGTCAGTTGGACCGGCGATCATATCAATTCCCACGCGCCCAAACAAAATACGCTTAGCTTCGGCAACAAATTGGTTTCCCGGGCCTACAATAATATCTGCTTCCGGCAAACCAAAAAGACCAAAAGTCATAGAAGCCACACCCTGAACTCCTCCCATGGCCAAAATCTTATCTGCACCACAAAGATTAGCAGCATATATAATTGCGGGTGCAATACCAGTATCTTTGTTGGGCGGCGAACAAGCAGTAATATGTTGGCATCCAGCAACTTTGGCAGTGGTTACTGTCATTATTGCACTAGCAATGTGGCTGTAGCGTCCACCAGGCACGTAACAACCGGCAGCATCACAGGGAATACTTTTTTGCCCTGCAATCAGGCCAGGTACAATCTCTGTTTCAAAATCAGTAATAGTGCCACGTTGAGCTTCGGCAAATCGCTTAACATTGGCATGGGCAAATTGAATATCTTGCTTCAGCTTTTCCGGCACCAAATCACAGGCTATTTGAATTTCGTCATTTGTAAGAATTAAATTACCACTGTACCCATCAAACTGAGAGGCATATTTAAGCGCCGCCGTATCTCCACCCAACTCAATTTCGTTTAAAATATCCAAAACCGTCTTTCTAACATCATCACTACCTGTCGACGCAGTTTTAGTTGATTTTTTTAAATAAACACGGGCCATTTGATAAATCCTGTGTGATAGTAAGTAACTTCGACTCAATCTTTATGCGCTTGCATTCCCGCATGCAAGCGCTTACATATTTTAAAATATATTTTGAGCTGGAAAACAAAATGCGGGATACAAACCGCCCTAACCTTGAAGATGTTGCAGTACTAGCGGGTGTCTCAACAGCATCAATTTCACGTTGTATAAACAACCCAAAAAAAGTTGCTGAACCCACGCGATTGCGAATACAGAAAGCTATCGATTCCTTGGGATACATGCCTCATTTTGGAGGCCGAGCACTTGCCATCAATCGCACCAACACTGTTGGAGCAATTATTCCTTCAATGGAGAACGCTGTTTTTGCAAGTGGGCTACAAGCATTTCAAGAAACTCTAAATGATTCAAAAGTCACGTTGCTTGTTGGCAGCTCCAATTATAACGCTTCACAAGAATATGATCAAATTCGCTCACTTTTATCACAGGGTGCGGATGGCTTACTGTTAATTGGAAAAGATCGCCCAAAAAAAACCCTGGATTTTTTGGAAAAACATTCTGTCCCTCATGTTTTAGCATGGTGTTTTGGAAAAAACATATCTTCACCAGTAGTTGGATTTGATAATCAAAAGGCAGCACAAAAAATTGCTAATCATGTGATTGCATTGGGACATCGTAAACTGGCCATTATCGCAGGATTAAGGGAAGGTAATGATAGGGCTAACGAACGCATTATTGGAATTGAAGATGCTCAAAAGACAAATCCAAATGTTGAGTTGGTTGCCATTGAAGAATGCAAGTATAGCTTTGAAGAGGCAAGTGCAGCGTTAGACCGGATCTTGGCCCTTAACAAAAACCCAACCGCCATAATTTGCAGCAGCGATGTTTTAGCTGTTGGCGCCATGCTTCGCGCTAAAGAATTGGGGCTTAGCGTTCCAAATGATATTTCAATTACTGGCTTTGATGATATCAACCTTGCCCGAGTTGTTACACCTAGTCTCACTACTGTGCGCGTGCCTCAGCAAGAAATGGGACGTAAAGCAGCAGAAGTCTTATTAGATTTAATTAATCCAAATTTGGGAAAAACTGCTGCACAGTCTGTTGAATTGACGACCACGATTATTAATCGAGGCACTCTGGCAAGCCGTTAACAAAAAAGAACATCTTTCATGGTTTGGGCCCCTTTAAATAATACATCTTTCTGCGAAATAACCTTTTCAACGGTTAATCTTTGGGACGGCCCATGGAAAGCTAGAGATGCCACATAGCGACCTTGGTCATCTGTAATTGGAACTGCAATTGCAACCATTCCAGAAATAAACTCTTCATTATCAATTGCATAGCCCTGTTTTGCTACTAATTTTAATTCAGACACGAGTGTCTCGGCATCAATAAAAGTGTTATCAGTCAACTTTTGCAAGCGTAGACTACGAACCAAGGCATGGCGGGCCTTTGGCAGAAGGCTAGCCATAAATGTTTTTCCACTTGCGGTACAATGAAAGGGAACATGCGTTCCCACGGGCAACTGCACACGGAATGGCCAATCAGTCTCGATACGCTCAAGGTAAGTCATACCATCACTAGTAGGAACCGCAAAGTTCACCGTTTCGCCGACATCTTCAGCAATTCTCTGCATCACTTGGTGACGGGCAATATGATCACTAGAGGAATGCAGAATTCCACTAGCCATTAGTCGGGCGCGTCTCGTCGGTCTGAGCTTCTTTCCATTGCCAACTCGCAAAAGAAAACCCTCTTGTTCTAACTTAGCACATAAACGATGAATAGTTTGTTTTGGAAGTTCTATCTTTTCATTGATTTCAGTAGCCGACATTGGTCGATCCGATTTTCCCAACACCTCTAGAATTAATAGAGTGCGAAAGCTTGTTGGAACTCTTTGTTCTGGGGACATTAAAGCTAATCCTTTTTATTCAGCAGATAAATCTGATTTTCATACCTGACTTGCCGAATCTTAACCTTCCTGCCTACATAGCAGATAAGACAATAAACGGGAATAAAAGTCTCATTTTTTAATATTTAGGGATGAAAATTGGAATTTGACTTTGTAATAATTGGCGCAGGCTCAGCTGGATGTGCCTTAGCAAACCGACTTTCAGCAGATCCAAGAAATTCGGTGGCTTTAATTGAGGCTGGTGGCAAAGATCACAGCCCATGGATCCATATACCAGTTGGGTACTTCAAAACCATGGGTAATCCAAAAATGGATTGGTGTTACCGTACACAAGGAGATCCAGGTTTAAATGGGCGAGCAATACCATGGCCACGAGGACGGGTTTTGGGTGGTTCTAGTTCAATAAATGGACTGTTGTATGTCCGTGGCCAAGCAGAAGACTTTAATCACTGGCGCCAACTTGGAAATACAGGTTGGGCTTGGGACGATGTATTGCCTTACTTTAAACGTGCCGAGACTTGGAAGGGAAACGGAGATATAGACCCAGCTCGTGGTACTGATGGCCCACTTTCCGTATCCCCAACTCGCCTCAAACGCTCCATCACAGAAAAATGGCTAGATGCAGCTGAAAACGCAGGCTATAAGCGCAATCCAGATTATAACGGCATAGATCAAGAAGGTGTTGGATATTTTCAATTAACGCTCGACAAAGGTCGGCGTTGCTCAAGTGCAGTTGCTTACCTCAACCCTGCAAAAAAACGCAAAAACTTGACAGTAATAACTCACGCTCAAGCCGAAAAAGTATTAATTAAAAAATCCCGCGCTTTTGGAGTTACGATCAATCAAAAAGGCCAGAGCCATGACATTCTAGCCCGCCGTGAAGTTATTTTAAGTGCTGGCACTATTGGTTCACCGCAAATTTTAATGCTTTCGGGGATTGGCGCCGCTACTGAGCTAAAAAAACACGGCATAAATATGATAAAAGATTTACCCGGTGTAGGTAAAAACCTTCAGGATCATTTACAAGCCCGACCAGTATTCAAAACGAACCTTTCAACTATTAACACTGAAATTAATAATGTATTCAAGCAAGGTCTCATAGCTTTGCAGTACGCCTTAACTCAGACTGGCCCGATGACTATGGCCGCAAGCCTTGGAACGGCCTTTTTGAAAACAGACCCAATTCTGGAAAGTCCTGATATACAGTTTCACATCCAACCTTGGAGCGCTTCAAAGCCAGCAGACGGGCCACATAAGTTCTCCGCATTTACGGCGTCAGTTCTTCAACTGCGGCCGGAAAGTACCGGTCATTTGAAACTAAAATCTTCTGACTGGCGAGAGCACCCAGAAATTCATCCCAATTACCTGGCAACCAATTTAGACCAAAATACTATAGTTAAAGGCATTAACATTGCGCGTAAAATAGCACAGTTTGAGCCTTTAAAGTCTCATATTACAGAGCAGTTCAGTCCCAGTTCAGATGTTAAAATCGACGACTATGAAGCCACATTACAATGGGCGCGCGACACAAGTGTCACCATCTATCATCCTACGGGCACCTGTAAAATGGGTCAGGACAAAATGGCAGTGGTAGACGAACGTTTGCGCGTACGAGGCATAGATGGTTTGCGGGTTGCAGATTGTTCGATAATGCCAGTAATTACATCAGGCAATACAAATGCTCCAGCGATTATGATTGGTGAGAAACTGTCTGACATGATCCTGGAAGACGCTGCATGAAACAAAAAATTAAACAATACCAGGAATTTATATAATGCTTGAAACGGTTATGGCGTACGGACAAATTATTATTGCAGATTTGATCCTATCGGGTGACAACGCATTAATTATTGGGATGGCTGCGGCTGGACTTGCGCCCGAATTGCGTAAGCGCGCCATTTTTTACGGAATGGTAATTGCAGCGGTCCTGCGCATTGTCTTTGCCGTAATTGCCACCACCTTGCTCGGGATACCCGGCATTCTATTCATTGGATCCCTGCTTCTATTCTGGGTATGCTGGCGCTTATTTCAAGAAATTCGGTCGGCTAATAATAATCAACCTCATTCTAATACAAGCGCCATGTCCAACACCGACGCTGCAGCCCCAGAGAAAACCATGGCTGCGGCTCTCATATCAATTACAATCGCAGACGTCTCGATGTCTCTGGATAATGTGCTGGCAGTTGCTGCGATCGCCGATGGCGATCGTCAAATGCTAATCTTTGGGCTTGGACTAGCTATAATTCTTATGGCCTTCGCAGCGACTATAATAATGAAATTACTTACAAAATTCCCGTGGATTTCTTGGTTGGGACTTATCGTACTTCTCTACGTTGCAGGCGAAATGCTGTACCGTGGCTTCTTTGATATCCACAGTGGTGTTGGCCCATTACTCGGCCTTGTTGAAGGGTGGGAGATGAGTAAGGGGCATTAAAATTAAGTTTTTGGCTTTAAGAAATTAATGCCAATAACCCAAGACCCACTGGTACGCCTTCGGCCCGGGTCTAAAAAAAGACATCGAAGGTACAACTCTTGGGAGGAAAACAGAAATGTTTAATCTAAAATCAATAGTCAAGTCAGCGGTAGTAACTGCAGTTGCCTTGTCATTTGGCACAACGGCATTTGCCGGAGGCCACTCGAAAGTACTACGCATTCAATCAGTTTTGTCAGACAACTCAGACGAATTAAAAATGTTGAAAAATTTTGGAGAAGACGTCGCCGCCTTAACAGGTGGATCTTTGGTCCTCGAAGTTCTACCCGCTGGTGCCATTGTCGGATCACGAGACGTGATGGACGCTGTTGACGCAGGTCTCGTGGAAGGTGGATTTGCATGGACGCATTATTGGGGTGGTAAGCACCCTGCTGCAAACCTTTTTGGCGCACCTGTTGCCGGCGCTGGTGTTGGCTTAGACAATCTCGCGTTTCTGTCATGGTTCGAAGCCGGTGGCGGAAAGGAACTATATGAGCGTCTTTGGGATGAAATGGGCGTCAACGTAAAAGGCTTCATGCTTCAGCCAGTTGGTCCAGAAGCGTTAGGTTGGTTCAAAGAACCTATTACTTCAATGGATGACTTCCGTAAGTACCGTTTCCGGGCACCTCCAGGTATGGTTGGCCAAGCCTACAAAGATATCGGAGTTGCTTCTGTGGCGATGGGTGGCGGGGACATACTCCCAGCATTGGAAAAGGGTACAATCGACGCTGCTGAGTGGTGCTGTCCAGTTGCCGACATGGCATTTGGCTTTCAAAAGGTCCTAAAGCATTACTACTTGCAAGGCCTGCACCAAGTTGTTGTGAACGCTGACATGTATGTCAACGGTGACTTCTATGACGCATTGTCAGATACTGAGAAAAAAGCCTTGGAAGTTGCAGCTAACGCTTCCTTGTCCAAATCTATGTCCTACCGGATCTATAATAACGGCAAGGCATTAAAGACATTAGTCGATGATCATGGCGTAACATTGCATGATACCCCGGCTGATTATTTCCCAGCTTATATGGCAGCTGCAAAAAATCTTCTCGAGCAAGGCGCAGCTGACAATGCTTTCTTCGCAGAAGTATGGCAGTCCCAAAAAGACTTCGCCGACATTGCAGTTCCTTTCTGGGCAGGCGCTCAGGCAACGAACGCAGCGTTAGGCAAAGCACACGCTGACTCTTTGAAATAAGCGTTTAGCAATTAGTACGGGGTTTTTAAAATCCCGTACTTTCTTTTTTTAATAAGCGCGCAAAAAGACGTTTTTTTAAAAAAGAAATATCCCAAATATTTTGGGGGGTAAAAAAAGGGAGACAGGGATGGCTGCAGATGAAGTTGACCCGACAAAGCTCGAAATTACTGACGAACTAATCGCGGAACGCAATAATTTTATCCCCGGTGAAACACCAGAAGGTATGACTGCGTGGCAACGCCCAATAACCGCAGTAATCGATGTTACAAACAATTGGGTTGGACGTTTAATCTGCCTATTGATGATCCCTTTAATCACAGTTGTCGTCATTGAAGTTTTTTCACGGAACACATTTTCTATTATGGTCAACAACGGATGGGGCGATTTGGCCCGCTCCTTAGGCCTTGGCCCTACAGTTTTTGCCTACGACATTAGCCGAATGATAGCCGGTGTTTTGTTTATGGCCGCTGCTGGATATGGCTTGATGCGAGGGGTTCATATACGAGCAGATTTCTTATATCGAAACTGGTCAGATAAAACTCAAGCAGTTGTCGATGCTTCACTCTATTTGGTGTTCTTTTTGCCATCAATGCTTTTATTTACATGGATTTCAACAGAGTTTTTTATGGTAGCATATCTGACTGGAGAGACCGCCTTTGATAGCACATGGTCGCCAGTTTTATGGCCTGCGCGTATCGCCATGCCAATTGGTGGTGCCTTGTTGTTCTTACAAGGTTTTGCAGAATTATTTCGAGCCTTTCACAAAATGGGCAAGAAAAACGAACATATTTGCCTTTGGGTTACTGCAGCCGTTCTTGCAGTAATTGCTTTAGAAATGTGGATCCCAAATATTTTGCCTATTTTTGAAGTTGTTACGGGTTTATTCGAAAGGGGAGGTATATTGGATATACCAAAACCTATTATTGGTTTAATTATGCTAGGCGCCATGATTTTTGTAATTTTTATTGGCTTTCCAATATCATTCACATTAATTTTTCTGGCCTTTGGCTTTGGAATTTGGGGCCTTAACTTCAAACTCACTGGCCTTCTCATGACTTTGAATACCAATTCTACCATGTTGAACGACCAACTTATGGCTGTGCCTTTGTTCATTTTGATGGGTATTGTGATGGAAGCGGCAGGTCTTATGGAGCGTCTGTTTTCTTCAATTCAAATGATCATGGCGCGTGTTCGGGGCTCCCTTTATATCGCTGTTTTGATTGTTTCAACAATCTTTGCTGCAGCAACGGGTATAGTCGGTGCATCAGTTACCCTTCTAGGAATTATGGCTGGCGCTACCATGAGTCGTTCGGGCTATAATGTCAGGCTGTCAGCTGGAGCGATTACCGCTGGGGGGACGCTCGGCATCCTTATCCCACCCTCCATAATGCTGATTGTGATGGGCCCTGTGTTAGACGTTTCGACACTAGACCTTTTTCGTGGCGCATTCATACCGGGCGCGCTGCTCGCTTCTTTGTATTTAATTTACACATTGGGACGCTGTTGGTTAAATCCAGAACTGGGCCCAATACTTGCGGAAGAAGATCAACCAGAAACTTCAAAAAACTACCGGTTGGAAGTTATTTTAATCTGTATTGGCATTCTGGCAATTTGTAGACTCTTTGGTCTAGCTCTTGACGGAGCATTTGGGTTTATTCCTTTAGGGGGTCTAATCATCATGATTGCGGCTCTTATTGTGAGTTACCGCGCTTACAAAAGCTTAACAGTACTACGCATCGTTACTCCGCTGGTTATTGGTTTACAAATCTTATATGCAGTATCGAAAATTTTAGAATTAGATGGCGTAGAGTTTGGCCTTTTCTACCAAACCGCATGGTTGATTTTCTTAGGCTTTGGCGCCTATAAAGCCGCTGGCTTGTATTCGACCACCACAGCAGAAAACTTTCATTTCTCAGACTTATGGGATGAATTTTTTGCTGGCTTGATGCCACCAACCATCCTAATCTCTTTTGCACTAGGTTCTATACTTATGGGATTTGCCACCCCAGCAGAAGCAGCAGCTATGGGCGCATTTGGATCAATTTTGCTTTCCTTAGCTTATGGAAAGTTCAGGATTTCTGGTTTCTTTGACAGTATGATCAAAGCGTTGGAGATCACAGTTTTGATCATGTTTTTAGTCGCCGCTTCTAACTTCTTTGGGGCAGAGTTCTCAATGCTCGGCACGCCAAAGATGATGACCGAAGTTCTGCTCAGCTTGGACATGTCGCCTTATATGATTTTGATCTTAATAATGGCGCTGATCTTCATACTTGGATGGCCACTTGAATGGGTGCCAATTGTGTTAATTGTTATTCCAGTTTTACTGCCAACTGTGATGGCGCTGGATCTTCCCGGTTTTGAGAGCAATTACGACAAAATGGTTTGGTTTGGAATCCTAGTTGCAGTTAATTTGCAGACTGCCTGGCTTAGCCCACCTGTGGCATTGTCTGCCTACTTCTTAAAAGGTGTAGTCCCAAATTGGGACCTCAAAGACATTTATCTCGGCATGATGCAATTCATGGTTATACAATTAATTGGGCTCATTCTATTGTTCTCTTTCCCGCAGTTAGTGTTGTGGTTACCTCGGATAATGGGGGGTTAAGTAAACTAGACGGGCGGCCATATTAGCCGCCCTTCTGGGTTAAGTTATTTAACACTTAAACATGAAACCATGCAATTAGGTTAGCATCAGAAGTCGGTGGGAGCACCACCCTCGGAAACGCGTCTATCTACAAAATCACGTAATTCCTCATGAACTGCCTCATCCATTCCAGGTTTTTTATAATCATCTAAAATTTCTTTGTATTTTTTATGCGCCCGATCGGCAGTCCAGATACCGCCCGCAAGTTCCCATCCTTCATAATTACGCCAATCACTAATAAACGGTTGATGAAAGGCATGTTCATAGCGATCCTGTGTGTGCTGTACTCCAAAGAAATGTCCAGAAGATCCAACTTCACGAATTGCATCAACCCCGATATCATCGACACCAGTCTGGGTAATAATCGGTTCAAAATATCGTTGGATAAGCTGTAGCACTTCACAGTCCATGATAAATTTTTCAGGTGAAGCAATTAAGCCACCCTCTAACCAACCAGCGGCATGGTAAACCATATTAGTCCCAGACTGAACTGCAGCCCACAGTGAATTTGACGTTTCCCACATGGCCTGTCCATCTGGTACATTCGCAGCACATACTCCAGAAGAACGAATTGGCAATTTATAAAACCGGCCCATTTGACCCGTCATTTGAGTAGCACGCATATATTCTGCAGTACCGAAAGCGGGCGCACCTGTTTTCATATCTACATTAGACGTAAAAGTTCCAATCACACATGGGATCCCTGGCCGTACATATTGAAATAGAGCTATTGCACATAGCGCTTCAGCAATAGATTGTGCCACAGCGCCCGCCATTGTTACTGGAGCCATGGCACCCGCCAAAGTGAACGGTGTAACAAGAATAGCCTGCCCACGACGCGCGAGGCGTAGGCATCCATCAATCATTGGCCAATCGTGCTTGAGAGGACTCGTCGAATTAATATTTGTATACATATGGGGCTTAGATTCAAATTCTTCATGCGTGAGGCCACCCGCAATCCGTACCATTTCCATGGTATCTTCCACGCGCTCCGATCCCAAGCAGTAGGTATGGGCAGCTTTATCTGTTAGAGTTAGTTTATCATAGGTAGCTTCTAAATGGCGGATGGAGGCATGCAGGTCGACCGGCTCAACCGGATAGCCACCCACAAAATGGATACAATTAAAATATTGACTAAGTTTAAAGAAATTTTGGCAATACTCTCTGGTACCAGTAACCTTTCGTCCCAGTTCCATATCCCAATAGTTGGGCGGCGAGGACACATTCCCAAAAAGCATCTTATTGCCACCAACATGTAACGTATGCGCCGGATTACGTGGTGTGATAGTGAATTCTGTAGGTGCTTTTGCCACCATCTCCAAAACCCAGTTCCTATCTAAATAAACTTTTTCATCAATGACCTTACAGCCAGCATCCTTAAAAATTGCTAAGGCTTCTTCATTCAGAAACTCAATTCCAATATCTTCCAAGATTTCCATTGCACCCTCGTGAATGGCTAGAATTCCTTCCTCGGTCAAAGGTTCAGTAGGGTGATCTGTATTTTCAATGATACGCCAAGGCATTTGCTCGATAGCACCCCGGTTCCCACGGGTGTTACCTGCACGGCCACCGCTGCGGCGTCTTGGTTCATCGTTCATTTTAATCTCCACCAGCTTATTGGCTTCTAGAATGGTTCAGTTAAACAAAGTTTGCATTCCAATTACGACATTTATCGTCGTGCCTATAACTTAGCTATTTTGAGATGAAATCCAAGCCGCAAGATACGATATATCAGGCAGCACCGTATCTGCTAAATTGGTGAGATCTTTAAGCTCAGCCAATCCAGTTAATACTCCAACAGTATACATGCCTGCAGAGCGTCCAGCAATTAAATCATAAGTGCTATCACCCACCATCACGCAATTACTGGCGGATACATCCATCTTGGTGGCCAAGGCTAAAAGAGGTTCTGGGTCTGGCTTAGCTCCAAACCCGCTGTCACTACCAATGACATGATCAAAAAGATCTAACGCTCCTTCAACTTGCAAGTGCATCCGGGCAGGTCTTTCTGCGTCATTTGTCATAACACTAAGCTTAAGTCTTTGGCTTCGTAACTGCTTTGTTAGTAATTTCAAATCCGTTACTAAAGTTTGGGGCGCTGTTTCCGCCTCTTCATTGATTTGACTTATAATGTCCGAAACTTTCATATCGGTTTTAAAGCTTTGTATAACTTCAGAAATTTCGACTGGTGTCCCAGCAATAACAACGCTACCCGGCAAAACTTTTTTCGCTATAACATCATATTTCAAGGCCTGAGCTAAGCTTTGGAACATTGCGGCATCCGACCCCGCAATCCGAGCTAGCACACTTCCAGTCCAGACACCCCAAGTGTCTTGAAAATCAAACAGCGTCCCATCTTTGTCAAAAATTACAGCTCTAATATTCATTATGTCCAATTAGCCTGTTCGCCACCAGGCAAAGCCTGTCGTGCCATTATAGGGTGCATATAATTAGAAATCCCATTTTCATCACAAAACCGTATGATCCAAGCATCATCCATACATATAAAATCCAATAATGATCCAAGGAAAACTGGGTTCAGGACCCCATTTCGTAAATCTTGCTCAGATGCACCACTGGCACCCAAAAATACGTCTCTTAAATCATCCTCCCCGATCAACCAAGTCAATGCTTGGACGGCCAGGGTCTCTGCTAACTCTGGTGTCATATCTAAGCCAATTTATTAGGTTTCCTTTCCCTTTTTAAGCTAGCCAACAGACAGTATGCAAGACAAGTCAAAAACTTGGGCGTGCTGCTTCAGTGGTGTTGTGCAAACGCGGACGAAAATACGGGTTAGCTGTGGTAGAAAGTGCAACAATTACGATCTTGTTCATTATGGATTTCAATCAGTTAATAGGTTCAGTGGTAAATCTGCGAGCATCAATTCCCGCACTTGGTAATCATGAAACGCACTAGCTCAGAGGTTCCGTCAAAAAAAATTAAACTATCGTGGCAGTATGCCCCAGTTCCATTTTGAGCTACATACGACAAAATAACTGCAACTAAGGATGATTTTGTGTCATTAGATCGCCCACTCAAACCTGCCCTTTTGAAAGGCTGGCGTCGTTCGTGTCCCAACTGTGGTGGGGGTGCGGTTCTTTATAGATATCTCAAGGTACATGATAGCTGCCAAAACTGTGGCCAAGATTTGCACCATCATCGCGCCGATGATGGACCAGCCTACTTAACAATTTTAATCGTTGGACATATCTTAGCGCCACTATTGCACTTTGTATTTGTAAACTTCAGACCAGAGCCGTGGATTATGGCATTAGGATTTGGAACTGGATGCATAGCCCTTAGTTTATATTTATTGCCACGCATCAAAGGTGCAATTATTGCCTTCCAGTGGGCCAGGGGCTTAAATGGGTTTGGAAATGATACCTCTGGCAATATGAACAAACCTAATTAAAGTTACCGCTATGAAAGAGATCTCCATAAGACCCGCCTCGACCATTATAATCTTACGGAACTTCGCATCTGCACCTAAGGTCCTAATGGGACAACGCGGATCTAAAGCAGCATTCATGCCCAACAAGTTTGTATTTCCAGGTGGAGCCGTTGACGAAGGCGACAGCAATATTCACTTAGTCGAAACTTTAACTGAGAAATGCCAAGCTCGCCTTAAACAAGAAAATCAGGGTCCCTCTCCCAAGACATTGGCCGTCGCGGCGATCCGCGAACTTTGGGAAGAGACTGGGCTTTTTCTGGGTGTTTCAGAGCCTTGGGATGATGCACCACAAGACTGGTCAGACTTTGCCAATGCAGGCTTTCGGCCATCTGCTAATAATATGTATTTTTTCTTTCGCGCCATTACACCCCCTGGGAAATCTCGTCGTTTTGATGCTCGTTTTTTTCTTGTGGACGCAGATCATTTGTCAGGTGACTTAGATGATTTTTCGGGTGCATCCGATGAGTTATCGCACCTACAATGGGTTCCACTAGATGAGGTCCGAACACTTGATCTTCCGTTTATAACATCCATAGTTTTGGGTGAATTATCAGGATTAACATCTATTGGCCCACCAGCCTCTGTACCATTCTTTAAAAACGAGGACGAAGAAAGTTTCTTCTTAAGATTAAAGAACTCATAACAAAAAAACTAATGCGATTACTGATGTTGTTAATAAAAGGATACCAAGAGCCTCTCCACGGCCCAGTTTTTCGCCAAATACAAATATTGACACAGCCAAAGAAAATAAAATTTCTACTTGCCCAATAGCCTTTACATAAGCAGCATTTTGTAGCGCAAAAGCTGTAAACCATGCAAGAGATCCAAACAGTGATAAAACACCCACCCAGACGGCTGTACGCCAAGCCATGGCGACAGCCCTTAATTGCCCCGGTTCCCGCCATAACAAATATCCAACCATCCCGGCTAATTGCAACAAAATTACGATTGCAAGTGTAAAGCTTGAACGCGCAAAAACATCATCTGCCCATATATGGAGCGTCGCCCCACGATAAAAAACGGCACAAGCACCAAACAAAATACCGCAGGAAACTCCCAATGCGGTTGCGTAATTTAAAAACTGGGAGCCCTTAGATTTAATTGTTTGCGGATTATTTGATAAAACTAGTACTCCCACCACTCCAATCAGAATTGCTCCAAGTGCAGGTAAACTCACACCTTCGCCTAAAATGATGAGCCCTAACCCAGCCGCAAACAAAACTTCTATCTTTTTAAAGGTTATACCTACGGTGAAATTACGCTGTTGGAACAAGGCCACTACACACATAGTGGCACCAACTTGGCAAACACCACCAGCTGCTGCGTATAAAAAAAACAGTGTATCAAATTTGGGCCAAGAATAACCCCGTGCCAGAGGGTAACATAATGCTATAATTGAAATTAAAGGTGCCGCAAAGAGAAATCGGGCAAAGGTTGCGCCAGCGGTAGATAAAGTTTGAATTCGTAATTGCTTTTGAAACATAAAGCGAAAGGTTTGAGCCAAAGCTGCAAACAAAGTGATGGGGATCCAAATCATAGAGAAAGCTTACAATATTACTCGGTTGGGAACTAGATACGTAGTAAAATTGATCACCTAATTAATAGGGTTTTATACCTTGGGGTCAGGGTTCTCCGTGTGACCATCTACTGCGATCACCTGTCCTGATACCAAACGCGCAGCCGGGCTACACAAAAATACAGCCATATTTGCAATATCATCTGCGGTAACTAGAGAGCGCATAGAGGTGCCACTAGCATATCCGTCATAAATTTTCTGATACGTAGTTCCTTTGGTGATAGCTTCACGCTCCATCACGCCTTGCATGCGAGTTCCCTCAACGGCGCCTGGACAAATAGCATTTGCGCGCACTCCAGCAGGTCCCCATTCCATAGCAAGAGTTTTCATAAGACCAATAATACCCCATTTTGCAGCAGCATAGGGTGCACGATTGGGAAACCCATAAATCCCAGCTGTGGAGGAAGTCAAAACTATTGAACCATTTGTATCTTTCAACATTGATCCTCCATATTTAGCTGATAAAAATGCTCCTTCTAAATTTACTGAAACGCAGCGTTGCCAATCTTCAATTTTAATATCCTCAACAACCGCAGTGGGACCAGCAATACCAGCATTTGCACAGATGGCATCAAGCCCACCCCAGCGATCCTCAATTTGCGAAAACATTTTAGAAACTCCAGGCTCATCACTTGAATCAACTTGAGTTTTTTGCCAACTACCAGGGCATTTACCTAGTAGTTTGGCATCAATATCGGTTATCCAAACGTCAAAACCAGATTGCTCAAAGGCCATTGCCATTGCCTGACCAATACCACTGCCACCAGCAGTAATAAGAACCCTACTCATTTTTTTCCTACCATTCTGCCCATACCATCTGGACGTGGCATCACTGCATGTGCTTTAACAATTCGCTCTAAAGCGTCAACAATGTGAGGCGCAGGTACGCTAGCTTTACGGGTTTCTAACGACACATGGATCAGCATATGCTCACCAGAGGCTATCATACGTTCTCCTTCAAACATCTGGTGGAATAAGTGCATTTTCTTGCCAGCTCCTTCAGCACAAAAGGTTTCAATTCTGATCAACTGGCCAGCGTGCACCTCATCTACATGCCTGATATGAGTTTCAGCAGTAAAATAACTGCCGCCTGATTGTATGTAATCAGCGTTACAACCTACTATTTCCATAAATCGATCTGTCGCATCACCAAAGGCCTGAAGGTACCGCGCCTCATTCATGTGTCCGTTATAGTCAGTCCAATCCAGGGGCACCGCCCGCCGTACTGTTTCAATTGGGACTGCCAGATCCAGAGATTCTATCGTAAAAGCCATTTCAGCTTTTGTGTTTAGAAGACGGTCATGAACCTTCAGGAGAGATCCTGCGCCCCAATCCTGAGCTTTTAAGGCTCGTATTATGCCTACAAGATTATTATCTCGAATTCGTTCTAACTCACGTATTGAATGCATCCCAGACTGCTCATCCGATTGGTCAGAGATTATATCAACTAACTCATCAGTAAATTCTGGAACATCCATCAACTTAGTCCATGGCCATTTCAGAGCTGGTCCAAATTGGGCCATAAAATGACGCATCCCAGCTTCACCACCAGCCACACGATATGTCTCAATTAGTCCCATCTGAGCCCAGCGAATACCAAACCCATAACGAATGGCATTGTCTATCTCCTCTGTGGTAGCTACCCCATCTTTAATCAGCCAAAGAGCTTCACGCCAAACCGCTTCTAAAAATCGATCAGCTATATGGGCGTCAATCTCTTTGCGCACTCGCAGGGGATACATTCCTAGAGTACGTAGCAAATGCTCAGCACGTTCAACAATTTTTAAATCACTTACTCCTGAAGGAACAACTTCAATTAGTGGCAATAAGTAAACCGGGTTAAAAGGGTGGCAAACCATAATTTGCTCTGGACGCCTGGCCCCTTTTTGTAACTCGGACGGTTTAAAACCCGAAGTTGAAGAGCCTATTATTACTGAATTTTCGCAATGCTCTTGGAGCGATGCATAAATTTTTTTCTTCAAATCTAATTGTTCAGGAACGCTCTCTTGGATCCAGGTTGCACCCTGTACAGCTAACGAAATTTCATCGTGGAAACTAAGTAAGCCTTCCGCAGGAAGTGGTGCCTCATAAAGGCCAGGTAGAGATCTTCTGGCATTATCTAAAACTTCAGAAATTTTGCGTTCTGCTTGGGGGTCGGGGTCAAAAACCCTTACATCCCAACCGTTAAGCAGAAATCTTGCCGCCCAACCTCCACCTATAACACCACCACCAATTATAGCTGCTATTTGCGTCATGTTAATTTTCTCACAATTTAAAGTTTCCTAAATTACTACCAAATCATAAAAAGTAGAAGCTATCACACCATTCGAGTATTAAATATTTACCGGCATGCGCTTTACCAACCCTAGTTTTTGGCGCACTTCTTCAGGGCCTAGGATCCGAGAACCCAGATTTTGGATAATCTCCCTGGCTCGATCAACAAGTTGATAGTTTTCAGCCAAAACTCCACGATCCAACATTAGGTTATCTTCCAAACCAACTCGCACATTTCCACCAGCTAAAACAGATGCAGCCACAAGAGGCATTTGATTTCGCCCTAACCCAAAAGCACTGAATGTCCAGTTGTCAGGTACATTATTAACCATGGCAAGTAAGGTATTAAGGTCATCTGGCGCACCCCAAGGAACTCCCATACATAGTTGAACCAAAGCATTTGGTTCCAGTACACCATCAGCTACCAATTGTTTGGCATACCAAAGATGACCCGTATCAAATGCCTCTATTTCTGGCTTAACACCAAGATCGGTCATCATGCGTCCCATTGCAGTCAAAGTCCCCGGAGTATTAGTCATTACATAATCAGCCTCAGCAAAATTCATGGTTCCACAGTCCAGGGTACAAATTTCAGGGCGGCATTCAGCAATATGAGCAACGCGTTCAGTCGCACCTGCCATATCAGTCCCTGAAATTGGCGGAAGTGGGCTTTCAACGTCACCAAAAACCATATCACCACCCATTCCCGCTGTGAGATTAAGGACGACATCTATTTCAGAATCTCGTATTCTATCAGTAACTTCCCGGAACATTTTTTTATCACGGCTTGGCGCACCTGTTTCGGGATCACGTACATGACAATGTACAACAGCTGCACCATATTTTGCAGCTAATATTGCACTTTCAGCAATTTGTTTAGGGCTTCTTGGAACGTGAGGGCTCTTGTCTTGTGTTGCACCAGAACCTGTGACCGCACAGGTTATAAATACTTCTCTATTCATCTCCAGTGGCATATCAATCTCCTCTTAGTGCCTGATAATGTGTGCCTAATGGAAAATTTAGGCAGAGTTTTTACTACTAGCAGCTGCATTATGCAGCAAACAATAATCTTTTAGTACGGCATGGGGTAGGCCTTATGAGTTTTGTTGATGTCCTCCAAGACCTCCGCGGACAAGACCGTATCCTTACCTTTTATAATATGCCCAAGTTGTGAGCGATTAGTGGCCCCAAAGATAACAGAAGTCATGAATGGCCGTGCAGCACACCAAGCCAAAGCCATATGGACTGAATCAATTCCATATTTTTTTGCAATCTGTATGTATGCGTCAGCCGCTGAGTGCGCACGCAACGTATTCCGTCCACCGAGGTCTTCATTAAGGCTCATACGGCTGCCAATGGGCACTGCTTTAGAAGCATATTTACCGGTAAGTAATCCAGCTGCTAAAGGAGAAAAAGCGAGAAGCCCAACATCTTCATTTGCAGTCAACTCAGCTAAATCAGTATCATACATTCTACACATTAAAGAATATTCATTTTGAATCGTTGCCACGCGGGGTCCATGACCTTCTTCAGATCCACGTACCCACTGTGCAGTTCCCCAAGCACTTTCATTTGAAAGACCAAAAGTACGAATTCTTCCTTTATCAATTTCGGACTTTAGCATACCAAGACAGTCATGAATATTCTGTAGCGTTTCTTCTTTGTTTTGCTTTGACGGATCATAAAGCCAGTTTTTCCTAAACATATAGGAGCCTCTATTGGGCCAATGAAACTGATATAAATCAATAAAATCCGTTTTCAGACGTTTTAAACTTCCTTCAATTGCCTTCGGGATCGAGCTAGGTGTAATTGGTGCCCCGTCCCTAACATGAGACAACCCTTCACCAGAATGTTTTGTAGCCAAAACAACCTTTTCCCGTTTTCCACTTGCTTTAAACCAGTTGCCTAAAATTTCTTCACTAGCACCCTGCGTACTAGCTTCGATTGGATTTACGGGGTACATTTCGGCGGTATCAAAAATGTTAATTCCGGCCTCCAGGGCCATGTCCATTTGAGTGAAAGCATCATCCTGTGCCGTTTGCGTTCCATAGGTCATTGTACCAAGACATAAGTCGGATACTGTGATGCCAGTACCCCCTAATTTGTTCATTTTCATTTTTGGTATCCTTTTCTTAGCAATAAGCTAGCTAAAGAATATTGAGCCGCAAGCTAAAAGTACCATTGAGAACAAAGTAAGAACATTTTAAATACATTCTATGATTAAAACTGATTCTAATACTTTTCTGACTAAAAAAGAATACTCACCATCACTGATTGAACTATGGCCAAATATTAACTTAGCATTAGGACGAGTACATGAAGCTTGCGGTCCAAACCGTCGTAGCCTAGCAGTGATGATTGCACAAAAACTCCAAGGACATATCTTTTGGATAACCCCGGAATGGAACACAGACTTTCTACACTCAGATGGGGTGATGTCATTTATAAATCCCGGCCGTCTGACCTTTATAAACCCAAAACGTTCTGAAGACATCTTGTGGACTATGGAGGAAGTTTTGCGAAGTGGGATCGTACCACTTGTTATAGCCGATCTACCAGGCATTCCAGCACTTACACCAGTAAGGCGTTTAAATTTAGCAACGGAGACTGGTACAGCAGAAGGTAAGTATTCACCCCTTGGCCTATTATTAACTCCCGGCCATGGAGGAGCGCCTGGAATTGAAAGTAGATGGCATCTTGCGGCGCGACACCAAGGCATCAAAAATATATGGCAACTTGAGCGTATGCGCAGTCGCCGGGAGCCTCCTAACAGCTGGCACTTATCCTACCAAGCTGGTTGTTATACTGCCTCACCCTCAAAATCTTAAAAAAGTATTTGACGGAGGCCAATATTACTAAATTTTTATTTCGTCATAATCAGGAAGCTACTTGTCTATAACAAAGCCAAGGTAGAAAGTGAGGTAATGCGACTCATAATCTCCTTAGCAGCACTCTTTCTTTCTATTATCCTATTGCAACTCGCCTCTGGTGGAGTTGGTCCACTAGACGCGCTAACTGGAATTGAGAAAGGTTTCAGCAAAGGTCAAATTGGAGTTTTAGGCTCATCGCATTTCTTTGGGTTTTTTATTGGATGCTGGTGGGCTCCACGCGTCATGGGGACCGTTGGTCATTCTCGCGCATTTGCAGTCTTTTCATCTATGGGTGCGATTGGGATGCTGGGCCATACTTTATTAGTTGATCCTGTCGCTTGGGCCATTATGCGAATAGCGTCCGGCATATGTGTTGCAGGATGCTACACAGTTATTGAGGCTTGGCTGCAGGCCAAAGCCACCAATGAAAACCGCGGGCGGACAATGGGAGTTTATCGGTTTGTTGACATTTCCGCTTCGCTAGGCGCCCAAATAATGATTGGCGCCTTAGCTAATGTTGAAATTTATATAGCATACAATCTGTTAACTTTATTTTTTTGTGCATCCTTGTTGCCACTGGCTTTAACTAAAGCCAGTCCCCCCGTTACAAAAAGTGCGCCTCGACTACGCCCACTCCTTGCACTTAACCGCTCACCTTTAGCAGTATCTGCAGTCGTAGTAACTGGAATTACATCAGCCGCGTACCGAATGGTGGGACCAATTTACGGATCTGAGCTTGGCATGAACGCCTCACAAATTGGTCTATTTTTAGCAGGATACGTAGCAGGCGGTGCTATTTCTCAATATCCCTCCGGGTGGCTTGCCGACAAGTTTGACCGCCGTTGGGTGATCATCGGCTTCTCAGTAGCCTCCTTGGCTGCCTGCACAATATCACTATTTGCGCTCAGTTTAGACCAGGTCATTGTCGCATCATGTTTATTTGGATTTATCACAGTACCAATCTACTCAATAGCGACAGCGCATGCTCATGATTTTGCGGCCCCCGACGAACGGGTAGAACTTTCTGCCGCACTCTTATTTTATTTCGCAATTGGCGCAATAATTTCTCCCGTCGCTGCCTCATTATTAATCGAAACATTTGGTACTGAATCGTTTTTCATTTTTATTGCAATAGCTCATCTAATATTAGCAACTGTTGGAGGATTTCGCATGTTAAAAGGGAGTATAGCAGACGCCAAAACACCTTATATTTATTCACCCAGAACTTCTTTCTTGATTGGACGCCTTACCAAAAAATTGCGTGATCCGGAAACTTCTAAAAAGCCTTAGGGCTGGGCTTTTCATTTAGGTGTGTTTAAACGGGAAAAATAATGTTTAGGCGGGTAAATGAAACGAATTTTGATTACATCTGCAATCCCCTACATCAATGGGATAAAACACCTAGGCAATCTGGTCGGTAGCCAGCTACCAGCAGATTTATTCGCCCGCTATAATCGCGCTCGAGGGAATGAAGTTTTATTTCTCTGTGCTACTGATGAACATGGCACGCCAGCCGAACTAGCCGCCGCCAAAACAGGAAAACCTATAGCGGATTATTGCACTGAAATGCATGAGGTTCAGGCAAAAATAGCAGACGGATTTCGCCTGTCATTTGATCACTTTGGTCGCAGCTCATCTGAACAAAACAAAGAACTTACGCAGCATTTTGCTGGCCGTCTTTTAGATCAAGGTTTTATCAAGGAAGTAGATGAGAAACAAATTTACTCTCACGCTGATAACCGTTTTTTACCAGATAGATACATTGAAGGAACCTGCCCCAATTGTAGTTACGAAAAGGCGCGTGGGGATCAATGCGAAAATTGTACTAAACAATTAGACCCAACTGACCTCATTTTACCGCGCTCAGCAATTTCTGGATCTGAAAACTTGGAAGTTCGTAGCACACGTCACCTTTATTTAATGCAGTCATATTTGCGCGAAAAATTAAATGCTTGGATTGAAGAAAAGAGAGACTGGCCAATCCTGACTACTTCCATTGCCAAAAAATGGTTGAACGATGGGGATGGTTTGCAAGATAGAGGAATTACCCGCGATCTAGACTGGGGCGTACCCGTTCGCAAAGGAAATCAGGCGTGGCCAGGTATGGAAGATAAAGTATTTTACGTTTGGTTTGATGCTCCCATCGAATATATTGCATGCGCAAGAGAGTGGGTAGACGCAGGCAAGGGCAGTGATTGGGAGCGCTGGTGGCGAACTGATAAAGGTGCTGACGATGTATCATATTATCAATTCATGGGTAAAGATAACGTCCCGTTCCATACATTATCGTTTCCTGCTACAATTTTAGGATCTGGCGAACCATGGAAACTGGTAGATTATATCAAATCGTTTAATTACTTAAATTATGATGGCGGCCAGTTTAGTACCAGTCAGGGTCGTGGCATATTTATGGATCAAGCGTTGGAAATATTACCGTCAGACTATTGGCGTTGGTGGCTTTTAAGTCATGCCCCAGAGTCTTCCGATAGTGAGTTTACTTGGGAGAACTTCCAAACTGATGTGAATAAAGATTTAGCCGATGTACTGGGTAATTTTGTATCGCGAGTGACAAAGTTTTGCCGGTCTAAATTTGGTGAAGTAGTCCCTTCGGGGGGTGAGTATGGACAACGCGAACAAAACCTAATTGATAATTTACAATTACGCCTGGATGCATATCAAAACCATATGGAAGCTGTAGATGTACGCAAATCAGCCGCTGAATTAAGAGCGATTTGGGTGCTTGGAAATGAGTATCTGCAATCCGCCGAGCCCTGGGCCATTTTTAAAGACGATCCAAATGCAGCAGCAGCCACCGTTCGCATGTCTCTAAATTTGATAGCTCTATATGGGCAGCTATCTGAGCCATTCATCCCAGACGCTTCAGAAATATTACAATCAGCAATGGGACAAAACAGGCCACCATGGCCAGAATCTATAACGGATACTCTTGAACAGCTTAAAGCAGGCGATATCTTCACTGTTCCTGACAATTTGTTTACTAAAATTACCGATGAACAGCGCTTAACTTGGAATGAAAAGTTTTCTGGTCTTCGCGACTAAAACTATTTTGACAGGAAAAAATGTTGGCGAATTTAAATGTAAAAGATATGAAATTATACGCAGAAGCGGACAGTATAGTTGCCGAACTCTCAGCATTAGGTTTTGAGCCAGGATCCACTCTTGATTTTAATGAAGTTTGTAAAATAGATCAGCTTCATTACCACGGGGCTGCCAGCGTTCAGCTTGCAATAGATGCTTTAGCTATTAAGAAAAATGCAAGTGTTCTGGAAATTGGCGCTGGCTGGGGCGGTCCATCAAGGTTTATCGCTGGAAAAACAGAGGCTAAAGTAATCGCCCTCGAGTTACAAAGCGACTTTAACAGCGTTGGCGAAAGCATTACCAAAAGATGTGGGCTAAATTCATTTGTAACACACCGACAAGACGACTTCCTGCAAGCCGAATTTGAAAACTTCAAGTTTGACCATGTTGTTAGTTGGTTGGCATTATATCACATTCCCAAAAGAGAGTTCTTCACAAAAAAAATATATAATCTCATCTCATTAGATGGGACTATTTTTATTGAAGATTTGATTCAGGGGAAAGCTTATAAAGACGCCGACCTTGCCTCATTAAATAAAGAATTATTTGCTAATTCACTCATTGATGAAAACACTTATTTAAATGGTTTAATTGCTGCTGGCTTTGAAATAGTTTCAGCTGAAAATATGGCTCCGGATTGGTTTGCCTTTACATCAGAGCGACTAAATATGTTCTTAAAAAATAAGGAAAAATTCATAAACCTACACGGCGCAGATGCATTTCAAGTTAAAAAACATTTTTACAGTAAAATTGTTGAATTCTTTGCTACTTCAGCAATTTCAGGCATCCGACTAGTTGCCAAAAGAAATAAAATCTAACCTTAAGTATTTTGTTAAAAATTTTGTATTTTGTTGATCAGGTAGATGTCAGTGCATTATCGCTAGGACTTGTCAGCATCCAACTTTAAATCCGGACTTTCATTATCATCATAAAATTCATGGTACCCGCGGCCGGACTCGAACCGGCACGGCCGTTAAGCCTGAGGATTTTAAGTCCTCTATGTCTACCATTCCATCACGCGGGCGGTGACGCGAACATAGGCATATCCAAGGGCGTGTAAAGCCAGATTTTTTATAAGTCCACACCCACATTAGGGATCATATTTCGTTCGGGCATAAACGGGTTTAAAGATAATGCTTTTCGGAATTCTATTTCGGCTTCTAATTCCTGACCCATGGCTTTGTGAGTAAGACCTTTACCGGATAGGGCACCCAAATGGCGCGGACGCAATTCTAGAGCCCTGATGAGATCAGGCAAAGCATTTTCAAAATCAAACGCCAGATACCGTGTAAAGGCACGCTGGTTGTAGCCTTCAGAATAATTTGGACAATAATTAATTAATTTGGTTAACTCAGTTTCTGCTTTCCTTAAATCTCCTTGACGCATTCTCGACATACCACTGTTCAAAAGTTCTTGCGCCTTATCGTCAGGAGCTTTTGTCCAAAGCTCCCAAAGTTTACCTACTACTGCCTGCGCCTCTGACTGAAGCTTTGCTGATTTGAGCTTTTCGTAGTTTTGATCCAGCCCTTGTTCTATCAAAACGTTACCTGGACATACAGCACACGCCGAGGAAGCCATTGATACTAGAAGCAATGCAAATAAATTTTTCATGATGGCTAACTGTTCCGAAAATGGTCTGTGTCAAGGCCCATCATTTATTATTTTAAGAACTTTTCCTAACAGTCATCGCGAACTTGGAAAAAATTTGATCGTTTGAGCAGATCACATTTCCATCTTTCAAAAAATGGGCTTTTGGGTCAATAGACTCGATAAAGCCCCCTGCTTCTCTAAGTATAATAGTGCCCGCCGCCATTTCTGGAAGTTTGAGACTTCGCTCCCAAAAGCCATCAAAACGTCCAGCAGCAACGTAAGCTAGATCAAGAGCTGCTGCGCCCAAGCTCCGAATGCCAGCTGTAATTGGAAGAATATGTGCCAACTCTCGCAAACTTTGCGGTAATCCATCTTGACCTGCACTAGGCAAGCCTGTTGCAAAAACACATTCGATCATTGAACTCCGCCCCGACACCCGGAGGCGAGTTTCATTCATCCAAGAGCCCTGCCCCTTCTCCGCAAAAAAGCATTCATCTTGGGCAGCATCATAAATTACACCTGCAATTATTTCATTTTTGTGTTCCAGGGCAATAGTCACAGCATAATGTGGCATTCCATGCAAAAAGTTTGTGGTTCCAACTAATGAATCAACTATCCATCTACGCGTTGGATCTTTACCTTCCACTTCTTCCTGCTCAGCAGCCAAAAACCCATAGGTAGGCCGTGCGGTGGTCAACTCTTCCCTAACGATTTTATCAGCAAAAATATCTGCCCGTGACACGAAATCTACGGCCCCTTTTACTGATATCTGCAGGTTCTCCACTTCACGAAAATCTTTTGCCAATGCGCGACCAGCCTTTCGGGCCGTTGCAATCATTACATTCAAATTTGCACTTTGTGCCATTGTATTACCCCTGCCGATCGGATCTGGCTATACGCCTCGAAAGCTTACTTGCCAAGTGCTAGCTGAACTGGATTTCTAACCGAACAATATGTACGATTTTAAACTCAAAACAAATAGTTTGGTAAATAATATTTTAACAAAAACCCTAATTTTAAATACAAGTTAGCAGAACAATATTAAATTTTCAGAATTTCAGTAAGATCGTACTTTAAGCCTTTCAACGGACAAGCCAACTTAACATCAGCAAAAAGAGGAAACTGATGCCACCACCTCAACTGTCTGAATGGTCGTAAAAATCAGTTAAAATTTCAAACTCATTATTTGCTACGGAGCCATGAATTAGTTCCGATGGATTACTACCAATTTCTCGTTGAGCCCTCGACAATGTAAATAATTTCTCTTTCCACCAAGAAGCCGTTGACGGAGCCGAAATATCTTGGGGATATTCATCTCTCCAATCCGGTTTAAGTTGCAAACCTGCATCTTCTAAACGATCCATTATCCAAACAAAAGGAATGTTTGCCAAGGGCCTACTCATAGGAAATCCAGATATCTGTCCACCAATGTCTCCATGGTTGCCTCGAAACCAACGTTGTTCCAAAGTTCCTTGCCAATTTACTGGGGCGGTCCACAGAACTGGCTTGTACGCCAAGCGAGTTTCATCAAGTGCCAAAGCGTGAAAGCCATGACCAACGCTTTTGCTAATCTGATCATTATGAAACTGATGTTTTGAGTTAAAAAAACGCCATATAAATGGCAAAGGTAGCCCAAGGGCTTTCACAGTATCCCACACTCCTATTGCTGTAATCTTGGCAACAAGGTGGCATTTTTCTTTTTGGAAAACCCGCGCAACCTTGGATTGAGTGCCGTTTTTGTAATAACGAAATGCAGTAATTACGTTTCGTTCAGTTGCATGAACGTTCTTCAAAAGACCCATGCTATCAATTATGCCTGCGAGCGACCTTACGGCAAAGGCTCCACGCGAGTAACCAATTAATATAATATGATCACCAACCTGATAACGGCTCGCTAACGCACCATAGGCTCTTTTTATTTGAAGGTTTATTCCGTTACCCGTTATAATATTCCAGCAAGATGACAAAACTTTATCACTTTGCAATTGGATCCCTGGAAAATAGTGCAGGACAGTATGCTTGGCCATACCACCTTTTATTAACTTATATGCCTGACCTGCATTTGTTTCTAATCCTGGAAGCAAGGCGGACATTGTTCCATCTATTATAATAACATGTGTGAGCGGAAACCTGAAATCATCAGGCGAATTCTCAACAATGCGGCTACCGTTGTCACGAAAATTTGAGACTATTTGATGCCATAATGACATAAAAATTTATCCAGCAACTTGTGCGGGATCACGGCGTTCCAAAGATTGACTAGCACCAAACCTTTTCATCGGAGAGACTCCCACTCGTTAGCGATATTACCAGCAGGCTATCACCTATCCAGTAACTTGTGGTGTATTTGACAGATAATAGCCAACTTTTAAAATAGGGTAGCCCAACAATGTATCATCATAACATAATTAAATTTAGAAAAATTTGTTAAAAAAACCTGTTTAACAATAATGATGTGGAGCGCTATCACAATGCAAAGACAATTGAGCCGAATGTTTTAATAGTTAGATTTATACGCAAAAGTGATAGATTTAAAATTGATCATGTTAAATTTCGAGCCACGGAAGATGGTGACAAAGAAGATTACACCTTTTTAAACGAACATGAAATTGAATATACCAAAGGTAGATCAAACAAGCTTTTAAGGGCGCTCGCAGAACTTGATGAAGGCCTTTCCGGATACCAACTAACTCGATTAGAACATTCGCTTCAATCAGCAACGCGTGCTGAGCGCCATGGAGCATATACGGATTAGATTGTGTCTACTTTGCTCCATGATATTGGAGATATTTTGCGCCTTATAATCATGATGAGTATACCGCCTCAATCCTGCGTCCCTTCGTAAGGGAACAATGCACCTGGGTCTTGGAAAAACATGCTGACTTTCAGATGGTTTACTACGGATAACATGTTGGAGCAGACCCAAACAAACGTAAAAAACATAAGAGCCACATCATCTTTGATGATTGTGTCACTTTTTGCGAACGTTGGGATCAAAGCGCTTTGATCCGGAATATGACACGTTGCCAATGAGCCATTTCACTGAGCGCATCCATAAAGTCTTCGCGCCAAGACCTTACGATCCCACAGTCCTACGCCCGGGAGTTCGTGAAAAGCTGGTAAGTTAATCCAAATTTTTGGGATCAAGACCTTTAGAAAATTAATATCTCAACCACTCCAAACTTTGTTACACAATTAATAGGTAGCAGGCGGCTGGAGCAGGTTTTATTTGCCATTATCAATTCTGCAAAAATTTGGCAGCAATTAGTGAATTAGTTTGAAACGAGGGGCTTTTCCTTGAGCCAGTAAATAGGTACTCAAATGTAAAGTGAAAAGGTATGTAAGATATGGCAATGGAAAAGTTCAACGCGGCAGAAGCTGAAGATCGCCTTTACAAGGCTTGGGAAAAAGCAGGCTGTTTTACCGCGGGAGCGAATGCAAAGCCAGGTGCTTCTAGCTACTGCATAATGATCCCACCACCAAATGTGACTGGTGTTTTGCACATGGGCCACGCGTTTAACAATACGTTGCAGGACATTCTTGTGCGTTGGCACAGAATGAGAGGTTTTGATACACTTTGGCAAGCTGGAACTGACCACGCAGGCATAGCAACGCAAATGGTGGTGGAACGACAACTGGCTGAAACAAAACAACCGGGCCGAGTGGAGTTGGGACGTGAAAAGTTCCTTGAAAAAGTTTGGTCTTGGAAAGAAGAGTCCGGTGGAAACATCGTTAACCAATTAAAACGTCTGGGCGCCTCCTGCGATTGGAGCCGAACAGCATTTACCATGGCTGGCGCCCATGGGGATACTCGAACCGGCCATGAAAATAGTCCGAACTTTCATGATGCAGTGATTAAAGTGTTTGTTAAAATGTATAATAAAGGCTTGATCTATCGCGGCAAGCGGTTGGTCAATTGGGACCCACATTTTGAAACTGCTATTTCAGATCTAGAAGTTGAAAACATCGAAGTAGCGGGTCACATGTGGCACTTCAAATATCCGCTCGCGGGTGGAGCAACGTATACTTACATTGAAAAAGATGAAAATGGAGAGACCACTCTAAAGGAAGAGCGTGATTATATTTCGATAGCAACCACCCGTCCCGAAACCATGTTGGGCGATGGCGCTGTTGCAGTGCACCCATCAGATGAACGCTATGCTCCAATAGTGGGAATGCTCTGCGAAATACCTGTAGGCCCAAAAACACAGCGCCGCTTAATTCCTATTATTACAGATGAATACCCAGACAAAGAATTTGGATCGGGGGCAGTAAAAATTACAGGTGCTCATGATTTCAACGATTATCAAGTCGCTAAACGTACTAACATTCCCATGTATAATCTTATGGATATCAAAGCCAACATGCGTGCGGACGGAAGGCCTTACTCTGAGGAAGTGGCCAGCGCTCAGAGGATTGCCAATGGCGAAGAAAGCTTTGATGAGACGAAAATTGCACTAATGAACCTGGTTCCTGAAGAGTATCGTGGCATGGACCGTTTTGAGGCACGCAAAAAAGTGGTGGCGGATATCACTACTGAAGGGTTGGCGGTGATGGAAACCGTTTCTAGCATTGATGCAGACGGTAATGAATATTCTGAAAGTCACCCAAAGGTGGACAGTAAACCAATAATGCAGCCCTTTGGAGACCGCTCAAAGGTTGTGATCGAACCTATGCTCACTGACCAATGGTTCGTTGATACAAATAAAATTGTGACCCCAGCACTAAACGCCGTTCGTGAAGGCAAAGTTAATGTTTTACCGGAGTCAGAGAAAAAGGTTTATTACCATTGGCTTGAGAATATTGAACCTTGGTGTATCTCCCGCCAATTGTGGTGGGGCCACCAAATTCCAGTTTGGTTTGACGAGGACGGTATACAATATTGTGCAGCAACTCAGCTAGAAGCCCAACAAATGGCAGGGGCCCAGGTCAAACTAACTCGTGATCCAGATGTTCTCGACACATGGTTCTCGTCTGGCCTTTGGCCAATAGGTACATTGGGCTGGACTGGCGAAGTCGAGACTGACGCAACAAACGACATGCTGAAACGCTTTTTTCCTACCTCAGACCTAATTACTGGATCAGATATTTTATTTTTCTGGGTGGCACGCATGATGATGATGCAACTTGCGGTTGTAGATGAAGTCCCATTCAAAACCATATATTTACATGGTCTTGTCCGTGACGCAAAAGGTAAAAAAATGAGTAAATCTACTGGTAATGTCGTGGATCCTTTAGAAATAATAGATGAATTTGGGGCCGACGCGTTGCGATTTACTAATGCATCAATGGCATCCCTTGGTGGTGTTCTAAAACTAGACATGCAGCGTATTGCTGGTTACCGAAACTTTGGTACGAAGCTCTGGAATGCATGCTCTTTTGCAGAATTCAATCAAGCATTTGATAAACGTAGCGATTCCCTTCCAAATCCAGAGTTAGCATTAAATAAATGGATAGTTGGTGAGGTAGGACGTGTCCGAGTTGCGGTGGACACTGCACTAACGAGTTATCGATTTAACGACTCAGCTTCGGCGCTCTATACCTTTATCTGGGGCAGTGTCTGTGACAGGTATTTAGAACTATCCAAACCAATTTTAAAAGGTGAGCATTCAAGTGGGCAAGCTGGTCGGCTAGAAACCCAGACAACTCTGGCCTGGGTGTTAGAACAGAGTATGGTGTTACTACACCCTATTATGCCTTTCATCACGGAGGAACTTTGGGGACTTACAGCCAAACGGGACAAAATGCTCGTACATCAAAAATGGCCAACATATGGCTTAGATCTGATCGATGACACTGCGACAAATGAGATCAGTTGGACCATTGCCTTGATAGATGCCATTCGATCAGCACGTGCACAAATGAACGTCCCCGCAGGAGCAAAAGTGCCATTGGTACAAGTTTCAAACAATATTTCTGGATCATCAGCCTTAGCTGCTAACATGGCTCAAATCAAACAAATGGCACGGATTACCGAGGTCACAAAAGTAGAAATAATGCCCAAAGGAGCAATTACCGTTTCAGCACCAGGCGCAACCTTTGGCCTGCCCCTGGCAAACATCATAGACGTAGCCGCTGAGAAAGCTCGCTTGGAAAAAAACCTTGGTAAACTAGCCAAAGAATTGGGTGGATTGCGGGGCAGACTTAAAAATCCAAAATTTGCAACCTCAGCACCTGCTGAAGTGTTGGCAGAAACACAAGCTAATCTGACGGCACGCGAGGAAGAAGAAGGGAAAATCTTGGAAGCATTGGTGCGATTGGCAGAGATTGTTTGAGTTTTAGTCAATCTAAGAGGCAACACAAGTTAGGAAAGTTCATGACAGAAATTACGCTAACGGCACTAGCCGAAACTCTGCCATCCTCTGTACCCTTTGTTGGACCAGAGACCCAGGAAAGGGTAATGGGTCAAAAATTCAAGGCTCGTCTCGGCGCGAATGAAAGCGTCTTTGGTCCATCCCCAATTGCTATTGCAGCCATGAGAAAAGCTGCCCCTGAAGTGTGGAAATATGGGGACCCAGAAAATTATGATCTTCGCGAGGCACTGGCTCAACATCATGGAATTGATCCAAGCCATATAATTATTGGTGAAGGAATAGATGGTCTTTTGGCCTATCTCGTTAGGTTATTGGTAGAACCTGGTGAGCCGGTTGTTACGTCCGCCGGAGCTTACCCAACATTCAATTTTCACGTCACAGGCTTTGGTGGAAAACTGCATACTGTGCCATATGTGAATGATCACGAAGATCCAGAAAGTCTGATTGCCAAGGCAACCGAAGTTTCGGCTAAAATAATCTACTTTGCAAACCCAGATAACCCTATGGGGACCTGGCACAGTGCAGATGTAGTTAATGGTTTGATAAACAGCTTACCCAAATCTACGTTGCTCGTATTAGACGAAGCCTATGTAGAGCTTGCCCCTGCAGGAACTGCTCCCGCGTTACTTCCTGAGACACCAAATGTTATTCGCATGCGAACATTTTCGAAAGCCTACGGCATGGCTGGCGCGCGGGTGGGTTACGCTATTGGACCAAAGAAACTCATCAGCGCTTTTGATAAAGTGCGCAATCATTTTGGCATGTCAAACATTTCTCAAGTGGGAGCTTTAGCTGCACTTTCAGATCAAAACTATTTTGAGAGAGTGCTCGACAACGTTCAAAAAAGTCGCAAACAGATCGCAGAAATTGCTCAAGTCAACGGATTAAAAGCCCTGCATTCGGCCACAAATTTTGTCACAATAGATTGTGGTCAAGATGGGAATTTTGCGCGCGCTTTATTGCAACGTCTTATTACAGACCAGATTTTTGTTCGCATGCCCAATATCTCACCTTTGGATCGCTGTATTCGTGTATCATGTGGCGACGCCAGGGCGATGGAGGCCTTTGCAACTGCACTGCCTAAAGCATTAAAGGCGGTTCAAGCCACCTAATTAGTCGATGTTGGCTAGAACTCGAGCAGCTGCATCCAAGCCGCCTGATCCATACGGAATGCCCAAAGCAATTAGTCCAGCTTGAACAGAGCCTAGTGTGCCCATAATCATCTGGGCATTAACATGTCCCATATGCCCAATTCGAAAAAATCCTTCTGCTTTTGGGTCCTTTACCGTATTCATACCAAGACCAATCCCAAGAGTAAGACCGGCTTCTTTTTCTGTCCACTTGCGCAGCTGTATTCCTCGTGGGGCTCCGATTGATAACGCTGTAACCGCTCTACTCCGTGAGTTTTTGTCAGACACATTGAGTTCTAACGGCCCAGCTTGTGCCCAAGCTTCGCAAGAGGCCCAAACCGCTTTTGCTAAAACTTCATGTCGCAACCAAACATGAGGAAGTCCTTCTTCAAGTATCATATCCAGAGCTTCGCGCAGACCAAACAGATGTTGAGTTGGTGCAGTTCCACAAAAATATTCATAAAAAAGGTTGGGGTTAATACGGGGTTTCCAATCCCAATAAGAACTCACACGCTCCATTTTATTTCGAACATTAGCGGCGCGGTCTGAGAAATATACGAAAGATAAAGCGGGAGGGGTCATCAACCCCTTCTGACAGGCGGTGACCATAATATCGACACCCCAATCATCCATTAAAAATTCATCACACCCAAGGCTTGCAATACAATCCACCATTAAAAGTGCATCGTGGCCTGTGTCAGTAATCACTTTACTTAACGCCCCGATATCATTTCGTATAGAGGTTGACGTGTCCACGTGAACCGCCATTATCGCTTTAATTCGACCACCTTTGTCAGCGCGCAAGTGAGTGCGGACTGCTTCAAAATCAATTGTGCTATCAGTTCCAAAATCTAAGGTTTCGACATGCACCCCCAAATTTTCAGCCATCCCACCCCAACCAATACAAAATCGACCGGTTGCTAGAACTAGAACGGTATCGTCCGGCGCAAGAACATTTGAAATAGCGGCTTCCCAGGCGCCATGTCCATTTGCAACATAGATGGCTACATTACATTTTGTCTGCGCAACATGCTTCAAATCAGGAATTAGGCTATGCGTTAGCTCTATCAAATCACCCTCATATATATTTGGACAGGGCTGATTCATCGCTTGAAGTACCCTGTCCGGTATTACAGACGGACCAGGGATTGCTAGGTATTGACGGCCTTGAGAAAGTGACATGATAGACAACCTAAAATTAATAATTTACCGATATTCATCGTTTGGGTTCACGTCAACCAGGTAGCCCTCTCTTGCGGGAAGGCCAACAAAATACTAACACAAAATTATGATTAAAGATAAAATAGACTCTAATCTCATAAATCAACGGCAGCTATTTGGGTGGCTTTGGAATAGCTACCTGCGCAAGCATGGTTGGTTGTTAACGCTAGTGATCATTTTGATGGCAGTTGAAGGTAGCATGATCGGCGGATTGGCTTGGATGATGCAGCCTTTGTTTGACAACGTATTTGTAGGCGGCAGCTTTACGCAACTATGGGGCTTCGCAGCTATTGTTTTGAGCCTGTTTTTGGCGCGAGGGATCCTTTCAGTTAGTCATCGAGTTATGATGACAAAAATTGCCAGATATTCAGTTGCCGATTTGCAAAACGATCTTTTAAATCACCTTCTACGGCTAGATATGGACTTTTTCTCTCGAAACGCACCTGGCTACTTGATCGAGCGAGTGCAAGGCGACGTACAGTCTGTGGCTCAGACCTGGGGATTAGTGGTACGTGGCGGAGCACGTGATTTAATCGGACTTATCTCTTTGTTGGTGGTGATGTTATCTATCGACTGGTTATGGACTATTTTTGCTTTGCTAGGCGCTCCACTTCTTCTAATACCTTCTTTGGTTGCGCATCGGTATACACGCAAACAAGCATCCAAGGCTAGGGACGTAGCCGCCAATATGGCAGCCCGTTTGGATGAAGCTTTTCATGGAATTGCGACAATTAAGCTTAACGGTTTAGAGAAGTATTATTCAGGTCGATACCGCAAGCTTACCAAAAAACAAATTAATGTAGAGCTGAAAACCTTATTCGGAACCGCTGTCCTTCCATCATTAGTGGACATTATGAGTGGCATTGGGTTTGCAGGGGTAATTTTATATGGCGGTTATGAAATCATAAGTGGAGCTAAGACTGTCGGCCAATTTATGGCTTTTTTCACCGCACTTGGGTTGGCATTTGAACCTTTACGGCGTCTTGCTGGAATATCTGGCCTTGTCAATGCAGCGGGCGTGTCTGTTCAGCGAATGTATTCTATTTTAGATCAAAAGTCACAGCTTATGGGGCCAAGAAATCCGACTAAATTTTCTGCAACAGGTGACATAAAGTTTAAAAATGTAAACTTAAATTTTGGTCATATGAATGTTCTAAGTAATGTTTCATTTACAGCGCCTAGCGGAAAGACTACGGCGTTAGTGGGTGCGTCAGGAGCTGGAAAAACTACCGTATTCCACTCCCTGACCCGTCTCTACGCACACCAGACAGGAGCGATCACTATTTCTGGTATCAATAATACAGAGGTTGATCCAAATGCACTGCGTGCTGAAATCTCTGTCGTTTCCCAGGATACTCTTCTATTCGACGAAACACTATATGAAAACATAACCGTGGGTCACGAGAATGTAGATCCACAAGTATTACAAGACGTCATCGAAGCAGCGCACATTGCGGACTTTTTGCCAACGCTGCCCCTAGGTCTAGATACGCAAGTTGGACCTCGTGGATCTAATCTGTCTGGCGGTCAACGCCAACGCGTTGCAATTGCAAGGGCATTACTACGTGACAGCCCAATTTTACTACTAGATGAAGCTACTTCAGCGTTGGATACAAAGTCTGAAGCCTTAGTGCAAAAGGCTCTGGAACGACTGAGTAAAAATCGCACCACTCTGGTGATTGCCCATAGAATGTCCACCGTTAAAGCTGCAGATCAAATTTTAGTCATGGATAAAGGCAAAATTATAGAAGGTGGAACACATAAGGAACTTCACAGTTCGGGCGGCTACTATGCAGACTTATGTCGTCTTCAGTTTGGATCTTCAGAGGGTTGATAATAGGCCTTAGCCAGAACGTCGGGCTCTGTACCCAGCAAATATCTAACAAGTAAAATCAAGTTTTTAGTACCCCGATTAATCCATCCCTGTCTTTGGTACTTTTCCGAACTTGTAAAAGCTCTCCAGCGCGTCCGTCTTACTCTAGTTTTGAGAGCAATCACTAGAGCTACATCTTCCATTAAACGCTGGTCTGGATATCCACCAGCCAGGTAATATAGCTCCCGACTTAGGAAAAGTGCCTGGTCACCAAAAGGAAGTCGTAAAAAATCTGTACGTAGGTTAGCCCAAAATGCGACTAAAAAGGGCGCAATTCCAGAGGAATTAAAAGCTAATGAAAAACAGATAGGGCCATCTGAAAGTGAGTTTTGGAGCTCAGATGCCCAGCCTGATTCCAAAATAGTATCCGAGTGGACTATGAGCAGAAAATCTCCACAAGCTGTAGCTACCCCTCGGCGTAATTGCCCTCCACGCGAAGTTTCTCCCATAACAAACTTAGCGCCCCAATTAATAGATATGTTTTGGGTTTCATCCGTTGATCCACCATCTGAAATTATAACTTCTCGGATCAAACCAGAATCCACTCCCTCCATGAGTGACCAAAGCGTCCTCGGTAACTGAAGCTCAGAATTGAAAGTCGGTATAACTACTGAAATTGGTGCAGACATAAAGGCTCTGGTGCTTAGTTCAAAACCTATTATACCTTAAAAAAAATCCTAGGAATAGCCCATGGCTCAGCCTGAACAACCGCGTGGCATACTCCAAATAACTGGTTCTGATCGGGTCAGTTTTTTACAAAACTTGGTAACTAACGAAATTGATGCACTGGGCTTGCACTATGCGGCCCTTCTGAATCCGCAGGGTAAGTACATTGCAGACTTTTTTGTTTTAGTAAGGCAAAATGATATTTTGATTGATGTTGCAAAAGTTTTACAAGAAAATCTTGCATCCAGACTGAACATGTACAGACTGAGGGCAGACGTCAAAATTGAAATGATCGAGTGTGACGTTAATTGTGGGTTGGGCCTTTTACCGGAGACCAGTTTTAAAGACCCAAGATCCAAAGCACTTGGGTGGAGGATGTATGGAACAGCATCTAGTGAATTTATCGATTGGCCAGCTTTAAGAGTTGAGCATATTATTCCTGAAACTGGCATAGAACTTGGGCCAGACAAGTTTTTATTAGAGATGGACTTTGAAAGACTCAATGGAGTTGATTTCAAAAAAGGATGTTATGTTGGACAAGAGATTGTAGCCCGGATGAAGCACAAAACTGTACTTCGAAAAGGACTAAAGCAAATTAAAATAACGGGAACGGCAACTCCCGGTTCACCTATTTTATCAAAAGGAAAGCCAGCCGGTGTCATATACACTCAGCACAACGGTCTTGCGTTAGCCTATCTAAGGTTCGACCGCGTCACATCACAAATGACCGCTGAAGATGCGATATTGAGCCTCTAAGCGCGTTCTGTATATTCCATAGAAATAGTATCGACTATAACAAGCTCATCTGGCCCAACAAATGGTGGCACCATAATCTTTATACCGTTGTCTAGAATGGCAGGCTTGAACGAGTTTGCTGCCGTTTGGCCTTTGACAACGGGCTCAGTTTCAACGATTTTACAGGTTACTTTTTGCGGAACTGTCGCATGCAAGGCCTCGGACTCGTGAAATTCAATTTGAACAGTCATGCCATCTTGTAAAAATGGCCGACGATCACCTAACAACTCTACCGGAAGCTCAATTTGATCATAGGTTTCCATATCCATAAAGATTAGCATCCCATCATTTTCATAAAGAAACTGCTGGTCCTTTTGCTCAAGCCGCACCTTTTCAACCTTATCAGCGGAGCGAAACCGCTCGTTTAATTTAGACCCATTGCGTAAATTACGCATTTCAACTTGTGCAAATGCACCACCTTTTCCTGGTTTTACGTGGTCAACTTTCACCGCGCTCCAGAGACCACCGTTATGCTCAAGTACATTTCCAATGCGAATTTCATTTCCATTTATTTTTGGCATTTAATAAAACCTAAGGTAAAATTTTGAAATTAAATTAGATTTTGCTATAGCGAACGCACTCCAACCTTTCAAGTCTCGACAAAGTTATTGAATTGCAAGAGCTATGCGTTGAGTGCATGGCAGCCATTCCAAAAGAGGGCACCCGAATCACTTAAGTTCGTTCATAAGGATGAAACACGGTTTGTAAATCAATGGATAGTAAAAGGATACGAGATGAAAGATTTCGTCGACGGAAACGCCTTTAATAATGAACAGGGTAATCGCGCCCGTAAATTATTTGCTGCCGTAGTTCTAGCAGCATTGGACGACGCTATCGCTGATGATAAAAAATATGGCAATGGCCCCGAGCAGATTGCTCGATGGGCGCGCTCGCGTGATGGGCGGGAAGTATTATCATGTGCCGGTATTGATCCAAACGAACGGGTTGTAACCGGTTTAATGGACTTCGTTGGCAAAGGTATACGCACATCCGTCGCCTTAAGCCGTGAAGAAAGTGAGCGCCGCCAACAGGCAGAGGCAGCTTAAAAAATTTCAGAAAAAGTACAAAACATGAGCGCACTCTTTGGAGTGCGTTTTTTATTTATGGCTCGTTATCAATAGATGGCCCTCATCACGCTTGTTTTCTCTAGTTCCTGATACGCTATGTTCAGTATTAAGAATTTAGACAATTGAAATATATTTTTGAAACGAACGTAAACACTGGCAAGAAACTCAAAACTCTTCGCCAAGGTTAAATCAGGTGTTAATTCCAAAGAATAATACCATAATTATACTGTTTCTTCGTCCTTGAGGTGAGTATGCTAGCCCTGGGGAGAACTAAAAATGACTAAGGCGATGATGATACAGGGGGCTGGCTCAAATGTTGGGAAGTCCATGTTGGTCGCAGGTATTTGTCGGGCTCTTTTAAGGCGTGGGCACAGTGTTGTTCCATTTAAACCACAAAACATGTCTAATAATGCTGCAGTTACCACCGACGGTGGCGAAATTGGACGGGCCCAAGCTCTTCAGGCAATGGCTTGCCAACAACCTGCTGTAGTAGATATGAATCCAGTTCTGTTGAAGCCAGAAACTGATATTGGAGCTCAGGTAGTCGTACAAGGCAAACGAATGACAACCGTCAAGGCCCGTGAATATTCAACTTTAAAACCACAATTAATGCCAAAAGTTTTAGAGTCTTTTTTCCGACTTGCCATCACAGCTGATTTTATAATCATCGAAGGTGCTGGGAGCCCTGCAGAAATTAACTTACGAGAAGGTGACATTGCAAATATGGGTTTTGCAGAAGCCGCTAATATACCAGTTGTTTTGATTGGTGATATTGATCGTGGTGGTGTTATAGCGCAAATGGTTGGCACCAATGTAATTTTACCAAAAAGAGATCAAACCAGAATAAAAGGATTTGCCATTAATAAATTTCGAGGTGATATCTCGTTATTTGACGGCGGTATGGAAGCTATTGAAAAACAGACAAATTGGCAAAATCTAGGTGTTTTGCCATGGTTTCCAAATGCATGGAAATTACCGGCCGAAGACGTCATGGATATAGCCACTAGGCCAGGTGGAGGGATCAAGATAGTTGTTCCCCGGCTTGCTCGGATTGCAAATTTTGATGATCTCGACCCACTAGTTGCAGAACCAAATGTAACAGTCGAAATCATTGAGCCTGGACGGCCACTTCCTGGTGATGCGGCGCTTGTAATATTGCCCGGTAGTAAATCAACAATAAGTGATCTAGAAAATTTCCGTGCGAATGGATGGGATATTGATCTTCAAGGACATCAAAGACGTGGTGGACATATTCTTGGAATATGTGGTGGCTATCAGATGCTTGGGAAAAAAATTCATGACCCAGATGGGATTGAGGGGCCACCTAGAACCGTCAGTGGACTTGGTTATTTAAATGTGGAGACAGTAATCAGTCCTAAAAAAAACTTATCGTTAATTAACGCCTTCACTATTGAGTCAAATGTACCCGTGAGTGGTTATGAAATTCATATGGGTCAAACCTCTGGGCCAGACTGTGAACGCAACTGGTTAAGGCTACCAAATCGTAATGAGGGCGCAATGAATGGCAGCAGAGATGTACGCGGTTCTTATTTACATGGGCTATTTAACTCAGACGTATTTCGATCAGAATTTCTTAGCAACCTAGGCGCTGCATCAAACTTAGTTTCATATCAAGCTGATATCGAAAAAACCTTAGATGAATTGGGAGAGTTCATTGAAAAACATCTAGACGTCAACAAATTAATTTCACTTTGTAGTACTATTCCGGAATGACACTGAACTAAGGCTGTAATAAAGGGCTGCTTGACCTTTAAATTTTCCCGCAGCTTTGATTTAAATCCAAGCAGTTTTTTAAATAAAAATCTATTTAGTTATTTAATTTTCTACCAAACTTTTCAATAGATCAACCAACCCCGTACCCTCAGTACTTTTGGCGCGCGGGCCCGCCTTAACAAAATTATAGTATTCGATTGGATCATAAGTTTTTAAGCCTAGACCCAGTGATACAGCATTTAATTTTCCTATTGAAGCTAAGACTGTATAGGCTGCAATTTGTTCATCAATGCCCGCAGAAATACTACTAGCTCGGGCATCAAGTAATTCCTGCTCTGCATTTAAGACATCCAGTGTAGTACGAGCACCTAGTGAGGCTTCTTCGCGTATACCTCGAAATGCCACTTCAGCCGCCTTGACCTGGCGTTCTGTCGCCTCTCCACTAGCGCGAGCAACATTAAATAACACAAATGAGTTTCTAACCTCTTGCTCCATACTTAGAGAAGCAATATGCAGTTGTGCCCGCGTGCTGTCGCGACGCGCCATCGCGGCGCGGACACCAGAGGCTTTAGCGCCACCGCTATAGATAGGACCAGAAACTGTGATACTGACGCTTTCGGACACCCCTGAACCAGAGTCATTTACGGCAAGGCCAGCGCTCCCTGAAACAGAAAATTGATCTGCGGCATTAGCAGTTATTATACTCAATTCAGCAGCCTTTACAGTATGCTGCATTCGTTTTAAATCCGGATGTTGCGTCCTCGCTTGCGCAATTCCCGTTTCAACATTCTCAGGTAAAACTGGCAATTCAACAGGCGTTGCCAAATCCTCCGGTAGCGTGCCCGTAACAGCCTGATATTCAGCAGCAGCCCGTAACCTATTACCTTCAGCACTAGCAAGACTTGCGCGGGCACTAGCTAGCCGAGCTTCGGCCAGAGCAACGTCCGTACGCGTGACCTCACCAACATCAAAGCGATCCTGCGCAGCACTCAATTCTTGGACAATCAACTCAACATTTGTGGATCTGAGCAATGCGAACTCGACTGTGCGGCGGTAATTCATATGAGCGGTCACTCCGCGCAAAAGAACGTCCTGCTCAATTGACATTAAAGACTGACGCGTTGCCAACACAGTCTCTTTAAGGGCTTCAGTTTTGATTTTTGAATTACCAAAATCGTAAAGCAACCAATTAGCGCTAAGGCTACCACTTAGCGAAGTTTTATCGGATGCTGATGCACCACTATATGAGTAACTAGAAGACCAGTTTATCACAGGACGCAGCAAAGCCATACTGCCAGACACACCTTCGTCCGCGGCTCGAAGTAGCGCTCTATTTTGTACTAAAAGCCCACTAGTCGTATAAGCATTACGCAGCGTATCACTCAAGGATTGAGCACTTAAAATACTCGGTCCAAAAAACATTAAAACAAAAAGACCTGAGGCCGTCGTTGCTTTTTTAAACATTTTGAATATCCCCTGAAAAAGTAATAATGATCGAAACCTACAATGAAAAGCTGGGCGTTTTATGAAATCCAGTAAGCACTGGCGCATAAGCATTACATACGAATCGCCAAGAAATTTTGCCTTGAGTTTTGTAACCAACACGCAGAATTCCTTGGCCCTTTTGACTGAAAATCGCTGCAATCCTACCCCCATCTACCAATTGAGCGACCAGTTCATCTGAAATTTCTTCAACCGCACCTTCAATTACAATAACGTCGAAAGGTGCATGCTTGGAGGCCCCTTCCGATAAGGTACCTTGCAACACCGCAACGTTCAAGCAGCCTTCTGTAGCTAAAATTGTCTCTGAATTGGACGCCATATCGTCGTCTTCTTCTAAAGCCACAACAGCCTCACAGACTTTTCCAATTACCGCGGCTGAATATCCGAGGCCACTGCCTATATCTAGAACAAGCTCGTCGCCCTGTATATTGACTGCATCTAACATTTTTCCAAATGAACGTGGATCCAGAATAATACGATCTCCACCCAAATAAACAATAGAATCTGTGTATGCTGTTTGCCGCATTTGGTCTGGAACAAACATTTCGCGTCGCACTTTGAGCATTGCATCAATGATTGGAAACTTTGTTACGTCAGCCGGACGAATTTGTGTATCAACCATCGTAGTTCGGAGATTGGTATAGTCGGTCATTTTCATCAATCCTGAGGTCAAAAATTATTGGATCTTATTTCACACCAAAGGTACCCCTGCAACGGCAAGAATACCTTGCAGACAAAATCCTGTTAGTATAATCCAAATATTGCGGACTATAGGCGGGTTGGTAGAGTGGTTATGCAGCGGATTGCAAATCCGTGTACACCGGTTCGATTCCGGTACCCGCCTCCAAACTCTGCTATCATAAAAATTGCCATATAAATTATATAAAAAGGCGTATTTTTGAAAAAAATGCCGATATCTTGCCTTAAAGGCAATTAAAACAAGTTTTTGTGGGCCTAATCACGCTTCATTACAGGTGTGACTTTTAAATGACCCATTTCAAGAATTGGGTCAAATGCAGCATCCAATGCCTTACCCGGACTTTGACATTCAAAGACAAGCAAATTTCAGGACTATTGCTTTAATGCACAACTTCATCCAGCCTCACTTTAACTGTGTAGCTTTGGACAAGAGATTATAGCAGTTGAGAAAAACCATTTGAAAGGACGCACAATGGCCAAAGGAAACAACAGAAAGCAAAAAGAAACTAAAAAACCTAAGAAAGAAAAGGTCAAAGTCTCTGCAACTGCCAACTCCCTTGCTGGAAAGCCAGCGATTGGCAATAAAAAGTAAGGATATGACGACAGAAGACATCTATAAAGTAAATGCGATCACTGAAAACTGCATGGAGCGTAAAAAAATGGCCAATAATGCATGAAACAGATCACTATAATAATAGCTTTTCTAATGATGCTCTCTTCACCGGTAGCTACCCAAGAGGTGAAGCTTTTTGCATTTCCGCCCACTGACGCTGAAGTTATCTTAGTAGAACAAGGCGGCCCTGAAGCTAAAGTAAAACTAGGACGAGAGTACCAAGACGTAAAAGATTATAAAGAGGCATTTAAATGGTATAGGCTGGCTGCTGAGCAGGGTTATGCTGATGCTCAGCTCAATATAGGGTTGATGTACAGTCATGGTGGCATGGGAGTTCTGCGAGATTACAACCAAGCTTACATGTGGCTCAATATCGGGGCTGCCAATGGTTCATCAGCCGCAAAACGTTGGAGAAAGAAGGTGGCTGGAAATATGACTTCAAAACGGATTGAGAAAGCTAAAGTTATGGCTAGAAAGTGCATGGAGAGTAATTACAAGAAATGTGGGTAATTGGAAAAAATAAATGCAGCTCACCAAGTTGGAACATATTAGCAGTCTCATTCACTTTTAAGAATGCATAATAGAAAAAA
>JAFMEA010000154.1 GCA_017856985.1 Planktomarina sp. | reverse complement strand
CCTTAGCCAATCTAATCATGGCCAAACGTAGGGCTTCGTCATCATGTTGAACGGGCAACGCCCAACACTTTGCAAGTACGTCGCTCGGATATGTTGAGTTTTTGCCTTGCATGAATAACGGCCTGACGTTGTTGATCCTTCGTCAGACCTTTGGCTTCAAAAAATCCAGGCTTTCCTTCAAGATCAACTTGTCCAACTCAAGTTCAGCTACGATCTTCTTTAGCCGATCGTTTTCTTTCTGAAGAGACTTCATCTCGCTGAGCTGTGAGCGCCCCATTCCACCAAACTTCTTGCGCCAGGCATAATAAGTCTTGTCTGACACGCCGGCCTTACGGCAAGCACTGACAACATCCATGCCGCTATGAACATGCACCTCAATCTCACGCAACAGCTTCAAAATATCCTCGTCTGAGTGACGTTTGCGGGCCATAATTCTGATCCTCCGTATCTATCAAATTATGGCACAGTTTTACGGGGCTAAGACAGTTTGTCCATTAGCATCACTGGCTAACAAAACGATAAAGGCTGGGCGAGAAATTGCCTCGCCTATTTTAATTTTGAGTCACAATTTCTCTGCGCCAGATGTAAAGACCGGACAAAATCGTCAAAGCACTGCCAAATAGCATAACCGCGTCTACTTGCTCGCTAAGAATCAGGATGCCGGCAGCTAAAGAAAAAAGAATTCGAGTGTAACGAAAAGGGATAACAACAGACACATCTCCCAACCTGACAGCCTTCGTTGTAAAGAAAAACCCCAAAGAACCTGAAGCGATCATTGCCGCAAGTATGGCGATCATCTCTATATCAGGCACGCTGGCTCCTCCTGAAATAATAAGTAAAATGCTACCGCTTATTATAAATAGTACAGACGTATAAGATGACAGAAGTAGTGTTGAAAAATTTTCTCGAACCAACTTAGTAGTAATATCTCGTAACGCCATACCCACTGCAGCAATCAACACAAGGGTTGTAGTGATATCAAAAGTAGCAGTACCCGGTTGGATGACAAATAAAGTTCCCAAAAAACCAATGACAATGGCCAACCATCGCCTTGTACCAACTCGCTCTCCAAGAAACAAAGCTGCGGCTCCGGTAACCATCAGCGGTACAGTTTGAATCACTGCCCCAATAGTGGATATGGGAACAAATACTAACGCCAAGCACATACCATTAATGGCAATGAGGTCACCAATATTTCTCAAAACCACTGCAGGATTGGTGAAAGGCGATAACCGAACAGACTCTCCCATAGTACGCATCAGCCCCAAAAACACCATTATCGAGCCTATACCGAATACAATCATTACAAGCCCAAGGGGCAATGTTTGGCTGGCGATTTTGATCAGCAAATCACACAAGGTTAGACAACCCATCCCAATTATCATTAGGATTATGCTTTTCAAATTTGCATTCATATTGCCTGTCCTAATTGCGAGTTTTTTTGCCTTTCAGGCTGTTTGTCACTGTCACAATTAAGGGCCCGTGTGTCAGCTTTCATCCATTTACCAACTTGCCACAAATAGTCATACTCAAAACGCGGCTTAGAGTTAGGCTGAGCAAGCGCGAGGTTTTTGCAATGGGCTGCGGTCCATCGAGATGTAGAAATTCTCAACACACCATATATCATCGCCATCTAGTGAAAGTTCAGCCACCATCTGGGCATTGACGTCTGACTGACAATAAGGACGCTCTGTTGTAGCGACACCACTATCATTGATATTCTTAATGTTAACATCAACACCAAACCAAGACTCTTCAATGAAATAGCGTTGATCGCCACATTAAATATTACGACTTCCGGAGTCTGCCGCGCTGGCCGGATAAATTCCGACAACCGTAGTCATGATCAGGGGAATGAGAAAACAAGCACGCACCAACCATCAGGCCTTTACTCAATATCTACAAAACACAATAGGCGTGAAATGGAAAAGATCAATCCTCTAGCCCCAGAGTTGCATCTACATTTTGCATTGCATAAGGTTCTTGAGCCAACCCTATTAGGTTAAATAATGCTTTAGCGTTTATCAGGAATTAACAGAGGGCTAAATTGTGCCGACCAATACTGACCACATATACAAGAATGCTAATGAAGATTTGGGACGGTTTTTAGGGGATCCTATCAATTCCTATGATCATTTGCGTAATTTTGACTTTGGCCCAGATAACCGGCGCAATGTGTCATGCCTATCCAAATACATCTCACACCGGGTCTTATTTGAGTATGACATAATTACCCAGACTCTGGCCTTGCATAGCCACGATCATGTCGAAAAGTTCGTCCAGGAAGTTTTTTGGCGGGTCTATTGGAAGGGCTGGCTTGAACACCGACCAACCGTGTGGGATGATTTTGTCTCATTCGATTTTGACAACGCGTCAAACTCAAATTATCAAAATGCTATCAAGGGTAAAACGGGAATCAGGTGCTTTGATAGCTGGGTAAATGAGTTACGGGATAGAAATTATCTGCACAATCACGCTCGAATGTGGTTTGCCAGTATTTGGATTTTTACCCTTGGTTTGCCTTGGCAATTAGGCGCACGTTTTTTTATGCACCATTTGCTTGATGGCGATGCCGCGGCAAATACACTTGGCTGGCGATGGGTGGCAGGAGTGCAAACAGCGGGTAAACACTATCTTGCTCGTTCGAGCAATATTGCACGTTATACTGATGGTATATTTGGTGATGATAAGCTAAATGAGGAGGCAGAGCCGTGTTTTGATAATACTGAACATACCATTGTTCCAATTGACTCAGCCGGTGGCATGACCCAAAAGTTTAACACGCTTGTTGTCTTTGATACGGATCTGCATCTTGAAAGTGAAAGTATCTACGCAGACTATGAAAATGTTTTTGTTATTTGTCTAAACAATGATGAACGCAATATTTTGCTTAGTAACACTGTTCTTGCTTTTAAGCGGGTGCTTATCACTAATTTTGTGGCGCGCTGCCAAAATGCTAGATTGTGTGACCCTGCCAATATCACAGAAATAGCATCAACCATTGAGGGGCTTGATGTTGTATATCCGTTTGTTGGGGATAATCTTGATTATCTGAAACGCCTTCAATCAT
>JAFMEA010000153.1 GCA_017856985.1 Planktomarina sp. | reverse complement strand
TAGACGATAGCCCGACGCATTTCCCAGCAGCAGCACCGATTGCAGCAGCCAAGCGAACAGTTGTCGATTTACCGTTTGTTCCTGTCACCATCGCCACTGGAATATCATAAAGTCTCTCCCAATCGACCGCACCCACCGCTGGCAGATCTGCCGTGGTGTAAACTTTGCAACCTCGCCCTAATCCGATCGATATTTTATCATCATGCCCTAAAAAAGTTAGCTCCATTTGGATTGCTTTATCCTCCAGCGCGACATGAAGTGGTGACAATTCTTCTGTAATTTTTGCAACTAACATATCAACTGCCGCCACATAATCATACTCATCGCCAGCCAGCTTAGAAGTAATAGCATCCCATGATGCTTTAACTAAATGTGTTGCAGAAAATAGTGCGTCTGTCGGCGCGCTAATCTGCAAGGTTGCTCCACCATCAAACGCACGCATCACAATCTTGCTTTCAGACCACCCAACAGCATCCAATAAATCACGTGTAGCCGTACGCCACAGTCCCATGATAAAAAATTTGTTTGCCTCGCTGATTGTTGCTTCTGCAGCGGCGCCGACCTCGGACATCAGAAAATTGGCGCCCGTAAGATGGCGTAAATTCTTTAATTTTGGATCAATCACCGTCTTCATCTCCTGTATCTTCTAGCCGAACACCACGTTCATCGCGCACCATCCGCGTGCCGCTTAACAGCATACTTTCGGGAATTTTCGGTGCGTCCTCAACAGATACAGCATCCGCCAAAGGATCTGAAATATCATCATTTGATTTTGATAACTGTGCTGGCGCCACTTCTTTGGCATCTAGTTGGTCATCATTGATACTGTCTTGTGGACGATTGAAATAGATTATCTGTTTCCATGTCCTTGCTATATTGTCGCCAAAAAGAAGTAGTAGGTCATCGGGTTCACACATGTTTAAAGCCGCATCAACGGCTTCAATCTCATCTGGAATAATCTTGATTAAATCCTCAGATACGCCATTGTCCATCAATGCTTTTCGCAATAAATCAGGAACTTCACTATTGCCACGTCCCCGGCGCCCATCGTCTGCACGACAAATGTAATAATCGAACTTTCCAGCAACCACTGCGGCTGCCGCAACGATATCTTCATCGCGGCGATCCCCAGGCATTGAGAAACATAAAACTTTACGCCCTTTGGGATCAAGCTGTGTGCAAAGCTTTGTCATTGCCTCGATTGCTGCGGGGTTATGACCATAATCCAGAATAACTTTGAACGGATGTTCTTCAAATACGTTCAAACGTCCAGGTGCCTGGAAATAGGACGTCGTAAAGGTACGTAGACCTTGGCGAATATCCTCTAGTGACTTGCCCATCGAATAACAAATCGCGGCTGCGAACATCGCATTTTGCACGTTGTGCATCGCTTTGCCGTCCATGGTCGCAGGAATGAGATGTGTCCACATCAGCTGAATGCTAGAAGAGTTTTCATAAATGGTAATCATGTGGCCATTCATTCCCTGTTCTAAAACAACGGCTCGCCCACCATGACCAACATGTTCGCGCACCAGAGGATGCGATGCGTTCATTGTGACATAACAAATATTTTTGGCTTGCGTATGACCCGCCATCTTTAGACACAATTCATCATCCGCGTTTAACACGGCAGTATCAGTCGCCACTTCAACCACAATACGTTTTACACGCGCAAGGTCTTCGACGGTTTCTATACCTTTCAGGCCTAGATGATCTGAATCAATGTTAAGAACCGCCCCAACATCGCAGCGCTGATACCCTAAGCCACTGCGCAACAACCCACCACGCGCAGTTTCTAAGATGGCGGCGTCAACGGTGGGGTCCCGCAGTATCATATGTGCCGCGCGTGGCCCCGTTAAGTCGCCCTTCACGGTCAGGTTGCCATCAATGTAAACGCCGTCTGTTGTCGCCAACCCAACTGTATTACCGCTGAGTTTGTGAATATGTGCAACCATGCGTGATACAGTTGTTTTTCCATTCGTACCAGTTATTGACGCAATCGGAATCCTGCTGGGTGTTCCAGCAGGGAACAGCATCTGCATCACTGCACCTGCCACGTCGCGTGGTTTTCCTTCGCTGGGGGCAACATGCATTCTAAAACCAGGCGCAGCATTTACCTCGCAAATGCCAGCACTATTGTCTTTATAAGACTGTGAAATATCAGCAGACAGAAAATCAACACCACCAATGTCCAACCCTATGGCTTTGATTGCACGTTCCGCCATGTTGCGATTGTCTGGATGCACCACGTCAGTCACGTCAACAGCCGTGCCACCCGTAGATAAGTTTGCAGTGGATCGCAGAAAAACGATCTCATCCTTCTTGAGAACATCATGCTCAGTATAGCCAACCTCTGCGAGATGATCTTTGGCGGTTTTATCAAGCTCAAGTCGCGTTAAGACTTTTTCATGCCCCACACCCCGACGTGGATCAGAATTCACAGCCTCTATCAACGCAGCAGCCGTACTTTTTCCATCGCCGACGATATGGCCGGGCACGCGTTTTGATACAGCTTCCAATTTGCCATCAATTACCAACATTCGGTGATCCAAACCTTGGATGAAAGTCTCGACAATAACAATGCTTCCACGCTTGTTATATTTCAATGCAAAATCAAATGCTTCAATAACTGCAGTATCGGTTTTCAAATTAATAGAAATCCCATTACCATGATTGCCATCTAACGGCTTCAAAACAACTGGAAACCCAATGCGGTTAGCCGCATGAACCGCCTGTTCAGCTGACATGACTTCGATCTGTTTGGGCACAGGTAAACCAAGATCGCCAAGAATGCGATTGGTTGCTGCTTTATCCGAAGCAAGATCAGTTGCTATATAATTTGTTTCAGATGTTATAGTTGCTTGAATGCGTTTTTGGTACTTACCGTACCCCAATTGAATCAAGCTATATTCATTCAATCGCAACCAGGGAATGTCGCGTTCAATACCAGCATTTACCAAGGATGCCGTGGATGGCCCCAATGCTTTTCGCTGAGCTGCTTTGATAAATTTTTCGCGCTCTGCAGTAAAATCGAAACCTTCTAATCTTTTACCGTCTTCCACCAAATGATCGGGCAA
>JAFMEA010000152.1 GCA_017856985.1 Planktomarina sp. | reverse complement strand
TGAAATATGAATGGCCTGGTAATGTACGTGAATTAGACAATGTTCTTCAACGCGCAAGTATTTTAACAAATTCCAGTACGATCAATGAATGTGATATATTATTTGACAGTGATCTGACTGTTAAAACACCAAATACCACTGATGCGCTTAAGTCCAAGATTCAAGCGTATGTGGAGTAGGATGAGAAAATGAAAGTTGAAAGCGCAAATATTACAAGTATTAATAATAGTTTATCTAAAATTAAGCAGCAAACTGAAACTTCAGTGCAAGCGTTGGTTTCGTCACCTAAAACAGACGGGCCTTCGTTCTCCCAAAGGATTTCTGATGGCTTAAATGGCGTAGCTAAGTCACAAAATGATGCTTCTCAACTGGCTAAGAATTTTGAATTGGGTACGGAAAATGACCTTTCAAAAGTTATGGTCAGTCAGCAGATATCATCAGTTGGTTTTCAGTTGACACTAAACGTCAGAAATAAAGCTTTAAGTGCCTACAAAGACATCATGAATATGCCTGTTTAATAAAGATTTGATTGGATTTAGTTATGGCGAATATAGACCAAACAACAACGCAGGTTATAACAACTGAGCGCTCTCAAAATTTGCTTGAAATGCCTAGAGCGGCAATTGCAACTATTCGAGATGCAATTGAACAGCCAGGTTTTCGCAGGGCATTTCCAACACTATTAGCAACGCTTACTGGAATTGCGGCGATCGGCCTCTTTATACTTATGCAAACCCCAAACATGACTACACTGTATGCTTCAGCGTCTGAATCGGATAAGTCAAAAATGTTTGAAGCGCTAAAAAATATGGGCATGGATGTTGAACTTGACCCAGCTACTGGCCAGGTCACAATTCCCACTGCGGACTACCACCAGGCACGAATATCACTTGCCGCACAAGGTTTGCCTGAATTTGCTCCAGACGGCTATGATGCCATAGATAATCTGCCTCTTGGCGCTTCGCGGTCTGTGGAAACCATGAAATTAAAAAATGTACAAGAAAGTGAACTTGCACGATCCATTGCAGAAATAAGAAATGTACAGGCAGCTCGTGTTCATCTTGCACTACCTGAAAAGTCAGTATTTATTCGTAATCAAATGTCGCCTACTGCGTCTGTCTTTATCACTTTGAAAAATGGCCGTAATTTAGACCAAACTCAGGTTCGAGCGATCACTAACTTAATTTCCGCTTCAATTCCTGGCATGTCTCAGAACGACGTGTCAATTATTGATCAATACGGTAGCTTGCTTTCAGATTCGCCAGATGATCCGGACCAAATCTTAGCAGATAATCAGCTTGAATATAGAATGCGTCTCGAAAATATCTACCGGTCAAGAATTACAAGTCTCTTGTCTCCAATTGTGGGTGCACGGAATGTTAATGCCCAAGTCAACATAGAAATTGATTTCACACGAAGGGAGACTTCACAAGAATTAGTTGATCCAGACAAAACGGCGACTCTGAGTGAACAAAATTCGTTGAATGTTAGTGCTAAAAAAGATGCCGTAGGTATCCCTGGTGCGATTTCAAATCAACCACCTAGCGAGGCTGAAGTGTCACAAAAAGATGCTACTGCAAAAAATGCTGGTGGTGATGCGAAAGAAGAATTTGAAACTAAATCTTCTACAAATTTAACAAATTATGAAGTTAGTAGAAAGTTTGAAACGGTTACTGAGCCATCAAATGTTATTTCGCGAATTGATGCTGCTATCTTAGTCCGCGATCAAAAGATCATTGACCCAGAAACTGGTGAAAGCACGTTTGAGCCAATCTCTGAAAAAATGAAAGCTGAGATCGACCAATTAATCAGAAGCGCAATCGGCCTAAAAGCTGAACGTGGAGATTCACTGACTATCACTTCTCAGCAGTTTAATGAAGAAATTAGTGGTACTGTAATAAAATGGTATGAAACGAAGTGGTTTAAAAATACCGTAGAGTATGCATTGTTTGTTTTCCTCATTGCTGTGGTCGCCATCGGCGTAGTCAGGCCAATGCTGTCTCGCCTTTTGGTACCTACCTCAAGCACGAACTCGGTAATGGAGCTTTATGCAGAGGCGGAAACGATGGCTGACTTAGCCACTCAAAGAAACGATAATATAAAAGCTTTAGAGGTAGAAGAAGGTGAAACACTCGATAGTATTAAGGCAAAACTAAAACCTAAAGGAAAGAGCGGTATTTCGGCTGACCTTCTTGATACGGCCAATACATATGATGATAAAGTGGCTCTTGTACGTATGATTGTTGGAGATGAGGCTGGACGAGTAGCTAACGTGTTTAAACAAATGATGCGTCAAGATATAGATTTGTTGACCTAGGAGACGAAAATGGCTGAAGAATTAATTGAAGACAAATTAGCTGAATTATCTGGAACTGACAAATCGGCAATATTGATGATGCTTCTCGGTGAAGAAGAGGCTGCATCCGTTCTTACTAATTTGTCTCCGCGAGAAGTCCAGCATTTGGGTACGGCGATGTACTCTGTGACTGGAGTAGATCAGGTAACTGTTAATGCAGTGTTAGACGAATTCTTAGAAACCATCAAAAAGCAAACTGGTCTAGGACTAGGAGCTGGACGTTACATTGAAAATGTTATGGTGCGTGCTCTGGGTGAAGATAAGGCCCAATCAGTGCTTGGCCGTATTACTCCCGCCAGCACAGAGTCAGCTATCGATATTTTAGATTGGATGGATGCTCGAGCAATCTCAGAGTTAATTAGTGATGAACACCCACAAATTAAAGCGCTCATAATTTCATATTTAGATTTTGGATTAGGCGCAGATGTTTTAACACTGCTACCTGAGGATATTCAGGCGGATTTAGTAAGACGAATTGCTACTCTAGAAACAGTCGAGCCAGGCGCTGTAAAGGAACTTGAGCGTGTAATGAAATCAAAATTTGCTGCTAATACTTCTTTGCGGGCATCGAAGATCGGTGGAGTGAAAGCTGCCGCCAAAATTATGAATTTCACTAAAACAGATATGGAATCTAGAATATTGGGTGCGATCAGAAAGCAGGATAAGGACCTAATGGCCGAAATTCAGGATAATATGTTTGTCTTTGAAAATCTTGCAGGTTCCGATGATCGCTCATTGCAGACATTGC
>JAFMEA010000011.1 GCA_017856985.1 Planktomarina sp. | reverse complement strand
AGTGCTGTTTCGCCTCTACGTTTCCTTACCCGTGGGATCTCAGTGCGTAAGGCCGAGATCGACAGTATTGATCCAGCTGCACAGACAGTCACTGTTTTTCAAGGGGTTCAGCGACGCCCAACAATATTAAGTTATGACCACTTAATAATCGCTTTAGGATCTGGAAGCGATTTATCACGTACGCCAGGGTTGAACGAACACTCATTTACAATGAAAACCCTCAGTGATGCGCAGCGTTTGCGCGCGCATGTGATTGAGCGGTTAGAACATGCCGATATCACCCGCTTACCAGAAGTTAAAAAAGGTGCCCTCACATTCACTGTTATCGGTGGAGGTTTTTCGGGTATCGAGACTGTTGGCGAAATCAAGGAGCTGATTGACCGTTCGCTGCGTTATTACCCTAATATACAATCTTCAGAAATACGGGTTGTTGTCTTGGAATTTGCCGATCGAATCTTGAATGAAATGCCAGAGAGTTTGGCTGGGTACGCACAAAAAAAACTTAATGAACGAGGAATTGAAATCCAGTTAGGCGTCGGTGTCGCGGAATGTACCGGTACGCAACTTGTTACAACAAAAAATGAGATTATTGATACTCGAACTATTGTAGCAACAATAGGAAATGCCCCATCCTTAGCCGTGTCAAAAATGCCGTTAGCTTTTCAAAATGGGCGTATTTTAGTTGGACGTGACTTCCTTGCACACGGGCATCAAAATATTTGGTCTATCGGCGATTGCGCCCTGATCCCAATGAAAGAAGACGCCAGCCATCGGGATGATTTTGCCCCACCTACGGCACAGTTTGCTGTGCGCGAAGCAAAGCAAATTGCCCTGAACATCAAAGCCACAATCAGCAATCAACCTTTAAAGGCCTTTAAATATAACTCTAAAGGGTCCTTGGCTTCACTTGGAGCCGGCAGGGGTGTGGCTGAAGTTTTTGGTATAAAATTAACTGGTCGAACTGCTTGGCTGCTTTGGCGGGTTTATTATATTTCATTTTTGCCTGGCATGCAGACACGAATCTCTGTTCTTTGGAACTGGCTGATGGATTTCTTTTCACGCCGCTCAGTTGTGCAAATCAATTCTGAAAAGCAACAAGGTGCGCGCTATGTGCTTTATCGCGCAGGCGATCGAATTTACGAAAAAGACGCTCGTGCGGATGGATTCTATACAATTATATCGGGAAGCGTTCAGATAACAGGCATTGACGAGAACACAGGAAAGGAAACGTCTCGTATTCTTGGAGCTGGTGAGCACTTTGGCGAGCGATTATTGATAGGTGCAACCCGCAGGATAGCTACTGCAGTTGCTGTAGGCGACACAAAAGTTTTGGGTCTAACTCGAGAGGAGTTTTTAAAACTTGCGGAGGGATTACCCTTCTTTAATGACTATTTCGAAAAACATCTGGAAGCTTCCGGCCTCGGGCAAGTCGTACTAAATAGTGAAGACAATCACTAATTATCCAACTATGTCAGTAAAGTTTGCAAAACATACCACACCTGAGCCAAGGCCAAGAAATATCCAGTAAACATTCACCATAAAATTGATATTTCCTTTATTAAACATCAGTTTTTAATTTGATTGGGGTAATATAAACGATCTTATCATCAACGCTAACCATAATATCACCATCCTGAATGTTAACCTGTAGCCTCATCGAACGACTTGCTTGTTTTTCGAGTTCGCTAGTATCTTTTTCTGAAAAAATTATAACCTGAAGGTTTTTAAATCGAGTAGTACTGTTTTTGATTTTCTCCCACCACATCTCAGCCGTCCTGCCACCGTAACAATAGATAATTACCTTGTTGGATTTGCCACAGGATTGGCGGACAATCTTTTCACTAGGAAGCCCCAACGTAACCCAAAGATCAAGTTCTCCACTCAGACTTTTTTGCCAAATATCTGGTTCATCATCTGACGAAATACCCCTAGAAAACTCCAAGTTTTCATGCGCATTCAGTGCAAAGGAAAGGATACGAACCATTAGGCGTTCATCCGTCTCTGAAGGATGCTTAGCAACGGTCAGATTATGAGTTTCATAATAGTGACGGTCCATATCAGAAACGGAAAGTTCAACTTTATAAATAGTGGCTTTTTGCGCCATGGCTTGTCCTTGAAAAGAGAAGATAGGCCTGCTTAATGGGTCTGGTTGCTTTGTGAAAGCATATAAAAAGTTTCAAAAATATAAGAGAAACAACTTAAATTATGGTTGTTACTACCGATTTACACTCCGCTCATCGTGAGAACTTTATCGGTAAAGTTTCAAGGCCACGAAGAACATTATTTTTTGCATAGACTGGAGCCCCCAAAATTTTAATTTTGGAAACCCTAGCAATCATTGCGGTCAAAACTGAACGCATTTCAAGTCTAGCCAATTGCATTCCAACGCACTGGTGTATGCCATAACCAAACCCAACATGATCTGTCAAAACACGGCAAATATCAAATTTTTCAGGCTCATCCCAACGACGTTCGTCACGATTGGCAGATGCGTATAATATTAATACTCGGTCACCAGTAAAGAGTTTGATCCCACCGATCGTATAGTCTTGGCTTAAAACGCGCGTAAAACCTCGTATTGGAGACTCAAGTCTGATTGCCTCATTTATTGCATTTCCAACACGGTTTGGTTCTTGGCGCAGCAACTTCCATTGATCAGGATACTGTCCAAAAAGGTGCAATAAATGCCCGATTGCAAAAATTGTCGTATCGAGGCTTGGACCAAGGTAATCGCGCATTAATGTTTGCACTTGCTCTTGTTTTATCAATCCCAGATCAACAGCATCGTAAAGACCCGCAATCCATCCTTCAGGTAAAACTTTGTCTCGAGTAGCCTGCTCACTAAGATATTTTCGCATTTTTATAACAATTGGTAGAGCCGCCTCAGTTCTCGTATTGTCTACTCCAAACAAATCAAAAACAGCCGCGGCATATTCCAACATATTTCTGCGTCCAGCATCTGGAAGTCCAACCATTTCCGAAACGATCGAAATTGGAAGAAACTGAGCTAAATCCAATATTCCGTCAAAGCTCTTCCTCGCAAGGAGCCTATCAATAAGGCTACCGGCTGAGGCCTCAATGCGCGGCTTTATCCGCGCAAGAGCTTTTGGGTGAAGAGGTTTTGATACGACTTTACGTAGATGAGTGTGCAAAGGGGGATCTGAAGCGAGCAGGTTTCCAGGGCTATTGCCATTCGATAAATTATTTGCGGCTACACCCTTACCAGAAATAAAAATATTATGTGCAGAAAGCGCATTCCTGGCATCTAAATGACGTCCAATTGCCCACATACTATGTTGCTCAAGCCAAACAGCTTCACCAAGGTCCCTAATGGCTCGATAGTGCGGGTAAGGATTGACCACCACTTCATTGCTGTACAAATCCACATCATATGTTGGACGCCGGTTCATCTTTTGCCAAACCTAATCATTTTTTAAACCTCCAGTCGGTAATCTTTTAAAATAAACGATTATGCATTGCGTAAAAAGTTATTCTAACGGACCCTTGGCGGCCTAAAAGTCAATGCATTTCCGGCTATTGCAGCTAACAGCAATGCGCCGCCAATCAAGGTTCTAGAAGAGGCTTCATCTCCAAGAAATAGCCATACCCAGAGCGGCCCGAGCAATACCTCAGCAAGAGACAGCAACGCCAGTTCAGCCGCTGGGAGCGCTCTTGAGCCGAGGGTATACAGGACCAGCCCAGATCCCACCTGGAAAATGCCCATACTAGTAGCAATCCCTCCATCTCTTGGAGATAGGATGAAAGAAAGCCCAAGCCAGAAGCAAAGGGCAGTCGTAATGATGATGGCAAACAGACCAGATAAAAATACCGCAGGAAGCATTTCACCAGATCTTCCCCAGCGAAGCGCAACAGTAAATACCGAAAATCCAAAGGCAGAACCGAGTGCAGCCATAGTTCCACCAAGCGTTGCTTTAGAGGTTTGTCCTGAGACCATGATCGCAATAGCAATAATTGCCACAAAGATTGCTAACCATGTAGCTGAGCGGACGCGTTCCTGTAAAAAGACCCAACCTAAAATAGCCGTCATAAAGGGCGCAGTTGCAAAAAGTAGAAGCGCGTTTGCGACTGGGATAACTTGAATAGAATAAATTCCGCCTGAATAGGCCGCAACTAAAGCCAAGCCGGCTAAAACTGCTGGAAAGCCTGACCGAACGGCTTGGGTAAACGGACTTTCCCGACTACGAAAGCGAATTACTAGATAAAGAAAAGTACTTAAAGCTACTGAGCGGTAGAGCAGTATCTGCCAAACACTGGCGTCTTCTATGAGGCGTATACCTAGGCCAACCGTTGACCACAAAACACCTGCAGCAAAGACAAAGGCCAACCCTCTGCGGTAGCTGTTTTCATGACCTGCGTTAGATGAGATGACAGACATTTTGAAGCCTTAGTAAAATATTCTTTTGTTCATTATTAAATAAAATTTAATCAGGACCTACCGTTCACGACCTGCAGGTGTCGCGCTAAAGCAATAAAATACAAAAGACGATCTCACCCTATAGTAAGACTTTGTTTTACAGAAATTAAATAAAAAGTTGATATTACAATAAAGAGATTTTAACTTAATTTTATGATTAAAAACATATATGTGGCAGGTCCATTATTTAATACTCATGAAAGAAACTACCTCGAGGATATTGTCTTTGAGTTAGAGAAAAACGGATATGAATGCTTTCTGCCACACAGGGATCAGTCAGGAATCGACGAGTCTGAATTAGAAGGAACCGATATGACTGACATTACAAAAAAGAAAATTTTCAATAATGACTTAGATGCTCTTAAAGAAGCAGACTTAGTAATAGCTTTAATTACAGGGCAAGATATCGATTCTGGAACATCCGCAGAGATAGGTTACACTTACGCAAACGGAAAACCCATCATTGCTATTAGTGCCTGTGAAAGACGATATAGAAATTTATTTGTCGAAGGGATGATAATTAAAACAGTCAATGATGTTGATGAAATTGTTCCAACAATAAAAAAACTCACTTTTTAATAGTTCTTAAAACCCCTTTTAACGGAAAATACCATGCGAAGCAGCAAAACCATTCATGTCGTATCCTGTCATGCTGAAGGTGAAGTTGGCGACGTAATAGTAGGTGGGGTGGCACCACCACCTGGAACGACCTTGTGGGAACAAAGAACTTGGATTTCCAAGAATGAGACCTTACGCAATTTTATGCTTAACGAGCCACGAGGTGGAGTATTTAGGCATGTAAACTTGCTTGTGCCACCAATACATTCTGACGCGCAAATGGGCTGGATTATAATGGAACCAGAAGACACACCACCCATGTCTGGTTCTAACGCAATTTGCGTAGCAACGGTGCTCTTGGACACTGGCATTATTCCAATGATTGAGCCCTTCACGGAAATGACGCTTGAGGCTCCTGGTGGGTTGATAAAAGTGGTTGCTGAATGTCGGGATGGAAAAGCACAACGAATAACTATACGCAACCTTCCCTCTTTTGTGGGTGATACATACGTACCGCTAGACGTCCCCGAAATAGGACAAGTCATAGTTGATATAGCCTTTGGCGGTGATAGTTTTGTCGTTGTGGATGCCGCAGCCCTTGGATTTGATCTAGTGGCGTCTGAGGCTAAGGCGCTGGCCGATCTGGGCGTAGTTATTACCAACGCCGCCAACAAACAACTAACTTTCAGGCACCCAACTAATGTCGATTGGGATCACTTTTCATTTTGTCTTTTTGCCGGGCCTATAATGCGCAGAGGTAACCACATTTCTACTTCTGCAGCCGTGTCAATTCAACCAGGCAAGGTTGACCGCTCACCAACTGGCACAGCAGCTTCTGCCCGCATGGCTCTGCTACATTCGCGAGGTGAGATGCAGCTAGGCGAAACTTTGACAGTCCGTTCAATCATTAACTCAAAGTTTCACGGACGGATTGCAGAGATCACTACTATAGGTGGAATTAAAGCCATTATCCCCGAAATCACCGGGCGCGCTTGGATAACAGGTACACACCAATATATGCTTGATCCAAATGATCCCTGGCCTGAAGGTTACCGACTCGGGGACACATGGCCTGAAACGAAGGGCACTTAAGGTTTTCGCCAACGGCGCTAACAAAAATGTTAAGCGCTTTGAGCGCTCAGTAAAACAACAAAGTCTTTTTTTAAGGCCACCTACCCTTGTTATAAATAACGACAAAGAAAACTTGGGCTTTATTTTAACGCCCTTTTACTACGAAAATTATAAATTCCATCCAATGGATTCGTCAGCTGGTTTAAAAAAATACTTGTAAAGTCTCATCAGTAAGTGAAACATAAACGAGCACGGCGTTGGCAAAGGACTGACGCGCTAAAAGTACTATTTATTTTTGGGAGGAAATTTAGGTATGATTAAATTTATACATGTCAAACTAGCGTTATTGATTAGTTTGTTGGTCTCACCTGCGTTAGCCGCAGAAGAATATTTGGCTCGAATATCAGGTCATTGGTCGCCAAAACACCAGAGCGCGATACATTCGCAACTTTTTGCTGACGAGGTGACAAAAAGATCAAATGGACGATTAAAGGTTGAATTCTATCCCTCTAAGCAATTGTTCGATATCCGGACTGTAATGGGTGGTGTTACCTCAGGAGCCGTTGAGATGGGCGGTATTGTTGGTGTTGTCAGTTTTCCAAAAATTAACAAAAATTTTAGTGTCGCATCCTTTCCTGGATTGTTTGGGTCTTATGATGAACAAAGGAAATTTTTCTTAGAGGATCCTACTGGCAGTGAGATTTGGAACGACATTACTAAAAAAACTAATACAAAATTAATAATGTATAACCCTGTTGGCCCCATTATGACATTTAGTGGAGCAAGAGAGTTAACGGGAATAGATGTTATGAAAGGCCTAAAAGCACGCGCGCTTTTAAAAAGTGAAAGGCCAATGTGGAAAGCACTGGAAGCATCTATTGTCTCATTGAAGACTGGTGAAGTGTATACAGCTCTGCAGACTGGCATGATTGATACAATCAACACCCCTCCTGGGAGCGTTGAAGCGTACAGCTGGTGGGAGCATCTAAAGTATGCTCAAAAACCGTATCAGTATTATGCTGATGCATACATAATGGCGAACGCAACTTGGTTTGATAGCTTACCAAAAGATCTCCAAGATCTTATCATGACCGTAGGCGCCGAAATTGGTGCCCAAGCTACAAATACAATCTTTGATGCCGGCGAAAGCTCGATAAAGAAATTCCAGGAAATGGGTGGAATTGTTACTACATTGAGCGGTGCAGAAAAAGCTAAGTTCGACAAGCTGATGAATGAAGTAGTTTTGCCAGATATGGCTGATCAGTTTGATGCAAGCGCTCTAAAAGCTGCTCAAGCTTTTGTAGCTAACCAGTAAAATACGACAGGTGGTCTCTCTACCTTAGGGGGGCCACTTTATTAGATATGATTGATTTATTTTTAAGCCCATTAGGGCAATTTAACAAAGTAATTTCTCAAATTGTTTTTGCTTTAGCTACGGCCCTTATAGGTCTGATAGTATTAGCTTTAACTATGAGCGCTGTAACGAGATACGTCTCGGGGAACGGTTACGATTGGTTCATTGAACTGCCGCCCGCTATGGTGACTTGGATGGTCTTTCCTTTATTAGGACCTTTATTCAAATCTGGGCAACATATATCCGTAGATTTTGTAACTGTTTTCTTGAGTAGTCCACAGGTAGCCTTTTTAAAATTTTTGACACATGTTGTGACATTAATAGCCGCAGTAATATTTACCCAAGCGGGGATTGAAGCTACTCAACTCTACATACAATTAGGCGAATTAATGGAATTGGAAATAGAGATCCCTGTTTGGTGGATCTATCTAGCATTTCCTGTTGGTTTTATTATTTTAGGCTTAATTTCGTTAGAACTTATACTCTTAGATCTTAAAATATTTTTTGCAAAAAATACTGGAAAATCTTAAAAAATGTATATATTTTCTCTGGCCTTATCTACTTTTTTACTCGCAATTTCGCTACCGATATTTTTAGTCTTTGCCCTAGGCAGTTCTGTTGCGGCTATTTGGGGGCTTAATCTTCCCTGGTCGACACTTATTCAAATCTCATTTCAAGCTCTGGCAAAGCACGTATTGATTGCAGTGCCGTTGTTTATTTTTGCGGGAATGGCAATGTTGAGGGGCGGTGCTGCCTCAAGACTAGTGTCATTCGCGACCGCTTTGGTTGGGCATTGGCCCGGTGGCTTGGGAATAGCAATGGTAATCGCAATGGGGTTTTTTGCAGCATTTTGTGGATCCATACTGGCAGCTATAACCGCGGTGGGCACTATCATGATGCCCAAAATGATTGAGCAAGGTTATCCCAAGCCTTTCGTTGTGGTTCTAGCAGCCTCTGCTGCTCTCCTAGAGGCCCTTATCCCTCCCTCAAATGCCGCAATACTATTTAGCGCGTTAACAAACGTACCAGTCTCCCAAACATTTGCCGCTGGTATTATACCAGGCCTAATTCTGTTGGTGTTAATGATTGCTCTAGTGCTCATAAAGTGCAGGAATATTAAAAGCCCCGAGAGAGTGCCTAACCGTGAAAAGTTAATTGCTGGTGTGAAGGCGTTTCCAGCGCTCTTCACGCCAATTATTATTCTCGGTGGAATATATGCAGGCCTGCTTACCCCGGCAGAATCAGCCGCAGTTGCCGGAGTTTGGGCTATTTTCATGGGTGCATTAATCTATAGAGAATTGACCATAAGTTCTCTAATTCTGTGCCTCAAGGAGACAGCTTCTATTACAGCCGTAATTTTTTCTATAATAGCCACCGCAACTTTCTTAAGTGTAGTTTTGACTTATACACAAGTTCCACAAAAATTAATTTTGTACTTTACTGAACTGGGAGCTGGGATCTGGTTTTTTTGGCTGTCGCTAGCTATAATTTGTTTGATATTAGGCACTTTTATAGAAATTGTCCCAGTTTTCTATTTAACAGTTCCTATTTTTGCGGCACTGATTATTTCTCTTAACCAAAACTTGTTACATCTCTACGTGGTATTTGTTGCATTTGCGGGGATAGGTATGATCACACCACCCGTATGCGTCGGAATTTATACATCAGCTGGCGTTATAAGGGAAAATCCAGGAAATGCATTCAAGGAGGTGCCACTATTCGTTTTTGTTGGAATACTTTATGGAATATTAATGATCATTTTTCCAGCTGCGTCTACTTGGCTGCCTACCGTACTTCGGTAAAAATTGGTCAAAATATAATTATAATTAAAATACAATAATCAGACTAGTTTTTTGAAGTTTTGTGCAGAGTTTTAGGAGAAACCTATGAACCAAAATACTTTGACAGGTGAGTGGAGATTATCAGATCTTACTACGAATAAAGATTGGGTTCTTGAATTGGGGGAGCGTGATCAAAAAGAAATTATCGATGCAACAAATTTTTCTATAAAATCTAAAAAATCTTTATTTGATCTTAAAGTTTCAGATTTTCCTTTGAACAAGTTTAAGGAAAAATTAGAGAAAGCCAAACTTCAGTTGAAGCATGGTTTAGGTTTTGTTTTGTTAAGGAACTTACCTGTTGAACAGTTTAGTGATAACAATATCAAGATAATGTTCTGGGGTATTGGGCAATATCTTGGCTTTCCAGAACCCCAAGACAAAGCCGGTTCTCTGCTGCATGTAGTTACGGATACAGGCGCTGAGGTGAAAACTTCGGATAATGTAAGAGGTTTCCAAACCAATCAGGAATTACAGTTCCACACAGATGGTGGCGATGCTTTTGGACTGTTATGCGTCCGTGCAGCAAAGAAAGGAGGACTTTCAAAACTAGTGTCCTCTGTGGCAATTTTTAAAGAGATCGAAAGGCAGCGCCCAGATTTAGCTGCTGAATTACAACAAAACTTTCATTTCGATACTCGTTCACAAAACCCTAATGATCGCAAAATTCAAAGTGTCCCAGTTTTTATTAAACATGACGGTTTAGTCTCAGCACTCCACAAAAGGCAGTACATTGAAACTGCGCAAAGATTTTCAGAAGTGCCCAAATTGACAATGAAGCAAGTTGAGGCACTGGATATGGTGGATCGACTTTGCAACAGTAAAGAGTTCTGTTTTGATATCAAATTAAAACCTGGCGATATGGAAATTGCAAATAATGCTACAACTTTCCATTCACGTGAGAACTACCAGGATTTTGATGATATTAATAAACGACGCTGTATGCTGAGATTATGGCTTACACTTCATGATGGCCGCCCACTGCCTGACGAATATAAACACACCCGAGAATGGGCTCCAACGTTCAACCGTCGGAAAAAAATTAGCGAGCTGACAAAAAAGTGAAACTTGATTTTCATCATATTAATTTCGTCGCTGACGATGTAGATCAACTTCACGAATTTTACCAAAATGTCCTTGGTCTATCTGATATTCCAATACAGTCATTTCCTCGACCAACAGCCACTATGAAAAGTGGATACGGCGGGCAAATTAGGTTTGCTACAGATGGTCAAATGCAGATGCACCTGGCTGAACGAGACTTATCAGTGGCTTCAAAGAATGGACAATTCATAAACCCAGTTGAAAAAGGCCATATAGCTTTTAGAACCGATGACATAGAATGTTTCAAAGCCATGCTTGATAAAAAGGACATTCCCTATTCTGATTATGGAACTGCATTCGCCAAGGATTGGCATCAAATTTTTTTTCATGATCCTGAAGGGAATATTATTGAAGTACATCAAGAAGTTTAGTGTAAAAGCGTATTCTTGGTTACTTTGGCACTAAACTCATTGCTTAAATCTTTATACCAGTTAAAATTTACACTAATCAATTTAGTGGGGCCCCTAAAATGAAAACTCCTGAAGCCCGATTGAGTGATTTAGGGCTTTTACTTCCAGAGCCCATCAAAATTCCACAAAATTTACATCTACCATTTGCCTTTGTGAACGTGAGAGGAAGCAGAGTATTTATATCTGGTCATCCTAGGCAATCAAAACAAGGTAAAATTGATGGCCCTTATGGCGTTGTTGGCAAGGATCTAACAACTAGGGAGGCTAAAAGTGCTGCAGAGGACATAGCGTTATCAGTACTTGCCAACCTCAAACAAGAAATTGGTGATCTTTCCAATGTTATTGGTTGGAGCCGCGTGTTCGGTATGGTTAATTCCGATACTGAATACACTGAACAACATTTAGTTTTAAATGGTTTCAGTGACTTGATCATCAAATTATTTGGTGAAGATATAGGACGTCATTCTCGGTCAGCTATTGGCGTTAAAGGCCTTCCAATGAACTTTGCCATTGAAATAGAAGCAGAGTTAGAAATTAAGTGAATAAAGCGTCTTTTTTTAAATTAATGATTATCATCCCATTAACTTCATTAGCAACTGAGGCGCATGCTTTTGATAAAGGGTTTTTAGCATACATGATCAATGACTTCACTACGGCGCTCATCGAGTGGAGGAAGAAAGCTGAACTCGGCAATGCTACCGCCCAAACTAATATTGGTGATTTGTATGAAGCCGGAAATGGTGTATTAAAAGATAATGTTTTAGCCTATCAGTGGTATAGTCTTGGTGCCATGAATGGCAGTAACTCTGCAAAAAAAAGTAAAGAATATTTAGAAACTAGGATGACACCACTTGAAATAAAGATGGCCGAAGAGTTGACTAAAACATGCCTTGCCAGTGGCTATAAAGATTGCAGCTTTTAATTTTAAATTACACACTTAACTACTTGAAATAAAAGATTATCAATTAAATTACCGTCATAAAGAAAAAATATACGCAATCAAATCCTACCAAACCAAACAGTATAGCTAATAATATATGGTTCCCGGACGTTTACATTAGTATGACGGAGAAGGATAACATAAAAACTATTTGGCTGATATTAGCTCTCAAAAAGAAATTTGAGCAAAATCCCTATGGATTAACCTCCGCAGAACTCCAATTACTTAAACTATATGACACCCGTCGTTCACAAAACAGCTGACTTAAAATCAATTAGTTGTTGGAGGTATCTAAGATACAGACCTAATTATGAACTTTTTAAAATAAACCTACTGGCTAAAGTTTTATTTGGTCATGAAATGCGCCATAACCCTCTGCATCCATATTATCACGATGTATAAACCGAAGTGATGCTGAATTAATACAATAGCGTAATCCACCAGTATCCCGCGGTCCATCCGGAAAGACATGCCCAAGATGACTGTCACCATGCGTTGAACGCACCTCTGTTCTAGCCATTCCTAACGATTTATCAGTAAATTCACTAACATTTTGATTATCAATAGGCTTTGTGAAACTTGGCCAGCCGCAACCACTTTCATATTTGTCCGACGAAGCAAACAATGGCTCGCCTGAAACAATATCGACATATAACCCGGGCTCTTTATTATCTAGCAACTTTCCAGTACCGGGACGCTCTGTGCCACTCTCTTGCGTAACATAAAATTCTTCTGGTGAGAGACTGGCAATGATGTCTGGGTTTTTAGTATAACCTGCCATATTAAATCCTCTTGTAGTATTTCCCAAATAGTCTTTTTTGATGTAATAAAGAGATAGTGGTCATTTATGGCACGTCAACCAATCACTCGCCAAAAGTGAAACTACTAGAGGAACTTTTAACTGGTGAGAAGCGTATAAAAACATACTTACCTATGAGCCAGAGCGCACTACACAGAGGTTTGCATTCTTTATTTTATCTTTGAGCCGTGAACTGTCGAAGCTTATACATTTTTGTTTCGTAGTAGAAAATATAGATAAGGCACGATAAACATAACTAATGTGACTTAAATACTGAACCACCACACATTAGAGGTAGTAGATGAGACCTCGTTACTTTTTAATTATGATGCCTTTTTTAGGGCGAAAAATAAGGCTAATTGAAATGACACCTCCACATGAAAAAACCACGCGCATTGCTTTTTTAGGCTTGGGCGTAATGGGCTACCCAATGGCAGGTCACCTTAAAACAGCTGGCTATCACGTAACAGTATACAATCGAACAAATTCAAAATCTGTAGCCTGGGTAAATCAATATGGCGGCTCTTTAGGCGAAACCCCAGCCGAAGCCGCAACTGGCGCAGACTTGGTCATGGCCTGCGTTGGAAACGATGATGACCTTAGGTCCGTCTGCTTAGGGTCAGACGGCGCATTTAGCGGGATGTCTCACGGCAGCAAATTTGTAGATCACACGACTGTTTCGGCAGCAGTAACGCACGAGTTATATGAGATTGCAAAATCACAAGGTATCGCTTTTGTAGATGCACCTGTATCTGGCGGGCAAGCCGGCGCAGAAAATGGCGCATTATCTATTATGTGTGGTGGCGATGATGCGGTGTATGATTGGGTTGAGCCAGTAATGGGTGTGTACTCTAAATTATGCCGAAGAATTGGACCAAGTGGAGCGGGCCAGCTGACCAAAATGTGTAATCAAATTGCAATTGCCGGGCTGGTTCAGGGACTTTCTGAAGCACTCCACTTTGCCGACCACGCAGGGCTAGATGGTGCCTCCGTGATTGAGGTGATAAGCCAGGGTGCAGCTGGTAGTTGGCAAATGTCAAACCGAAACAAAACAATGTTAGAAGATCATTTTGAACATGGTTTTGCTGTCGATTGGATGCGTAAAGATTTAGGTATTTGTCTTCAGGCAGCTAATGAAAATGGCGCCAGCCTTCCAATTACAGCAATTGTTGATCAATTTTATAAGGACATTCAAAATATGGGTGGTGGACGGTGGGATACATCGTCTTTATTTAAAAGATTACAAAGTATGAAAGCTTAATAGAAACTTGGGTCGATTATTTATGGACCTGCTGTAGAACCGGCCCCATGCCATTCTGATAATAAAAGATATTACATCCTCATGAAATTGAAATAATGTCTTCAATGTTAAACGCAAAAATCTAAGGAATGATCCCATGAACCGCAAAGCTATAATCGTCGGTGGCGGTGTAGGTGGTTTAACCGCGGCTATTTGTTTGCGTCAAATTGGTTGGGATGTTAAGGTTTTTGAGACGGCACCTTTAAGTACAGAGATTGGTGCGGGGATTCAAATTAGTCCTAACGGAGTAAAGATTCTTCAAGAAATTGGTGTAATGCGCCTACTTGAAGAAAGCTTATTTGAGCCAGACAGCATTGAAATTCGTCTGGGGAAATCTGGCAAGAAGCTAGTGCAGCTTCCAATGAAAGATGTCGCTGCAGACAGGTGGGGCGCAAGATATGTTCAAATCCATCGTTCAGACTTAATTGTTGGACTAAATAACAGGCTAGCCCAATTATCACCAAACTCCGTAGAAACTGGTAGTGAAGTAATATCATTCGATGACAGAGCAAATACTGCTATAATTAAATTACAAAATGGTAAAACGCATGAGGCAGATTTAGTAGTTGGAGCTGACGGTATTCACTCAACTATAAGAAAACAAATGTTTGGAGCTGAGAAAGCCCGCTTCACTGGGAATGTTGCTTGGAGGGCTGTTATCCCAGTAGAACGCCTTGGAGGTCTTGTGCCGCCTCCCACAGGCTGCATATGGGCAGGCAAACAGAGACACGCTGTAACTACGCGCATTCGTAGCGGTCAGACAGTAAATTTTGTGGGTATAGTTGAGCATTCAGACTGGAAAATTGAAGGCTGGAAAATTGAAGGACAGAGGGCCGATGCATTAGCTGATTTCAAAGACTGGAATCCAACAATTACCAATCTAATAAAAAAAGCCGAGAGCCTACATAAGTGGGCTTTATTTGACCGTGCGCCACTACCCCACTGGCACACAGGTCATGTGGCACTATTGGGCGACGCTGCCCACCCGATGCTTCCTTCGATGGCACAAGGTGCTGTTCAATCAATGGAAGATGCTTATATCTTGGCGCAGTCAGTAGCGAGTTCGAGCTCTAGTCATATTCCATCAGCATGCAACGACTATTTTCAAAAACGCATCAGGCGAACAACTAAAGTTCAAAAAGTTTCAATGAAAAACTTGAACTTATTTCACAAAAAAAATGCTTGGACGCAGTTTATTCACTACGCACCAATTTGGTTTGCAGGACACTTTACACCAATTTTAATTCAAAAGCGCTATGATTGGCTTTATGGTAAAGAGTTTGGTCCATTAGATCCTACATCTCTAAATTAACTTTACGTGGGTTTTATTTAACTGCTCTGTGGCAACTTTCCAGTGGCCACATATCTTAAAGCATCTGAAACCTCTTCAGGGCTCTTAGCAACTACAAGTGCGGCAGCGTCAATTTCTTTTAAAGCATGTTGATGGTCCACAGTATGCAAAGTAATTAATGATTTTCCCAATGCACAGGCAAACCCCGCATCAAATGCAGCATTCCACTGTTTGTACTTATCCCCAAACCTTACAACAACAACATCCGATTTCCCTATCGCATTCCGTGTTCTGACTGCATTTAATTTTGCACTCTTATGATCATGCCAAAATTTAGAATTTTCTTCTCCCAAAATTTCAACACCACAGTCGTCACTTGCAGCATGATCAGTGACTGGACCAACAAAGGTAATGGCTAAATCAGAACATTTTTCAATAATTTGTTCTCGCCAATCGGTATGAATTTCCCCTGAAAGGTAAACATTCATTGATTTAATCCTATCCTTGAAATATCCGAGTACATTAACCGCGTTAAAATTATTTAATCTTAAATTTTAGTCACGGCAATAAGGTTTATTAAAGGTCCACCAAACTACAGAAGTGTTAGCAGCTGCTAGACAATAAATATAAAACCTAAAAAAATAAAACCCCATCCTGATGGGTTGGGGTAGCAAAAAATTATAAAATTTCTTAAAATGAATAAAGTCATATTTTGAAAATGGCGACTAAAGATCTTAAGCTAGGTGTTTGATATGGAATTTAAAAGTTTCAATTTAAAAGAGTTCGAACAATCAAGTGGTCCAACACGTGAACTAAAAGCGCAGGAATTAGACGCCATATGTCAGAGTTCCGGTTTTCTTTTATTATCCGGACATGAAGTCTCCACAATATTAATAGATGCACAATGGAATGCAGTTTCTTCGTTCTTTGCAAGTGATGATAAAACTAAAAAAGAGGTTAAGGTCCCTTATTCGGGATACCCATATGGCTGGATTGGTCCAAATCAGGAATCTCTTGCTGCATCTAAGGGCAAAAAAACACCGCCAGATTTGAAAGAAAGTTTTAATGGTGGCCCTCCAAGTGTACCAAAGGGAATATCAGACCCGAGAGCTTACGAATTTTGCTATCAACCTACGCTCTGGCCAGAAATTGAAGGTTTTCAGGAATCTTGGCGAGCATATTACGCAGAAATGGAGCGTCTAGCGGAACGCTTAATGGCAGCATTTGCTGAAGCATTAGGTCTGGAAAGTACTTTTTTCAAACCATATCTAAGTCACCCTATTTCCGCACTGCGGGCATTATTTTATCCCGCAACTATTGCTGCTGCAGAAGTCGGTCAGCAACGCGCTGGCGCCCATACAGATTATGGATCTTTGACAATACTTCTTCCACAACCAGGTTCCACTGGACTTCAGATATTTAATAAAAACAAGTGGATTACAGTCCCTACAATAAAAGACTGTTTTGTTATTAATATAGGGGACCTTATGGCACTTTGGACATCTAATCGTTGGGTGTCCACTTTACACCGGGTAGTGGCTGAGCCCAATCAACCAGCTCGTCAGAGCCTCGCATATTTTCATCAGCCAGACTGGGATGCAAAAATCACACCGATTAAAGATTCAGAGAAAAAGGAAAGTGTCGTATCGGGCCCATATCTTATGGAGAAATTTAAAAGTACGAACATAGCTAATTAACTCCAAACCAATAATTGTTATTTAAAGCGTTGCAAAAAAAACATTTTAATCGTTGAGTGTCCCATTACAAAAAATGCTATTCCTTCACAAAAACTAAAGTGAAACCATTTAGCATATCAAACTGAAAAAGAGCTTATGAACAAAAAACCATTTGATCCGAGCACAGACGGCGCCAAAACTGATTTTAAAACTGTCATGTCCTATGGCGATTATCTTAATATTGATACCGTCCTCGATCAACAAAATTGCATAACAGACGCACATGACGAAATGTTATTTATAGTCCAACATCAGACCTCAGAACTTTGGTTGAAACAAATATTGCATGAAATGCTGGCAGCTAGGATGGCGCTCGAAACCGGTAACATGCCTAATATGCTGAAAATGCTATCACGCGTAAGCCGTATTTTTGAACAGCTGAATAATCAATGGGATGTGCTGCGAACAATGACACCAGCAGATTATACACATTTCAGAGATGCCCTGGGGCCATCTTCCGGTTTTCAATCTTACCAATACAGGATGGTCGAATTTATTTTAGGTAATCGTAATCCAGCTATGTTAAAACCCCATGCTCATGTTCCAGAAGTTGAGAAAATGCTTCAATTGGAGTTATCGAGAACCAGCTTTTACGATGAAGTAATAAAGTTCTTGTTTAACACTTTGGACGGGACAACTAAAGATATGCCAGCCCCCCAACTAGACACCCCGCATGAAGCTCGACCCGCTGTCCAAGAACGGTGGAAAATTGTTTACCAAGACGTAGAAAGCCATTGGAACCTTTATGAACTGGCCGAAAAACTAGTAGACCTCGAAGATTATTTCCGTAGATGGCGCTTCAATCACGTAACTACTGTTGAACGCGTAATTGGGTTCAAGCGCGGCACAGGTGGAACGTCCGGGGTGAAGTATTTACGAAAAATGCTGGACGTTGAGTTATTCCCTGAACTTTGGCACCTACGTGGAGAACTATAGTAAATAGGACTTAAAATAATTCTATAATGAAAAACGAGCAGGATCAAATGCTGTCAGGTCCATATTTGGATTTTGACCCGCAACCATCCGTGAAAGCAAGTATCCTGTTTTGGGCCCTGCTGTTAACCCAACATGCTGATGGCCAAAGCCTACAAAAATGCCACTGCCGTCCAATTCGCCAATGACGGGCAAACTATCAGGAGTAGATGGTCTAAAACCCATCCACTCCTGAGTTCCTGAAAAGGTCAAATTTGGAAACGCCCTACCCGCATGTTTTCTTATTAGTTTTATTGGAGCCACGCTTGGTCCAGACTTATGATCACCTAACTCTACAGTACCAGCACAGCGTAGTCCCATATCCATAGCATTTACACCAAACTTTCCATCAACCATCAGCAGAGGATTTCGCGGCACCACGGATGGCTTTTCAAAGATTACATGATAACCACGCTCAGCCTCTAGGGGAATTTTTAAGCCAAGCCTGACAGTTAATTCCTTAGACCAAATACCCGCAGTAATCACTGCAAAGTCGCATGCAAACGTGCCTTTATCAGTACTTATACCAAAGACTTTTCCTTCTGTATTTTTTTGCAGATCATGAACCTCTGCAGTAATTATCCGACCACCAAGACTTATAAAATGTTCTGCTAGTTTAGCCACATATTGACCAGGATCACTTATGTGACCTTGTCCCTCAAGAACCGCCAAACAACTGTAATTTGTTGCCAGAATTGGCTCTTCTTCTTGAACAGATTCACCAGTGATAACTTTAGGTATAAGCCCAACTGTCTTTTTCATCTTCCAGCTATATGAATCAGACTCAAAATGTTTTTTATCTCGGTATACAAAACTTATTTTGCTATCACGTACCCAGCCATCGAGTGGGGTATTCTGGACTAGGCTTTTGTGTTGATCTACAGCATCAGACAAAAGCGGACCCAAAGCGTTTACCACATGACGCGCCCCTTTATCAGTCGCATTTTTCAAAAACCTAACCAACCAAGGAAACATCTGCGGCATATACCCCCACTTTATGAAAAGTGGGCTATTTTTATTGGCCAGATATTTTGGACCTATGCGCCAAAGGTCAGGCGATGCTACCGGATCAACAGCCCATTGCGCTAAAAGCCCTGAGTTGCCAAAAGAAGCGCCCATTCCAGGCTTCCCTTTATCAATTATTGAAACGTGATAGCCCATTCGAATTAGCCAGATAGCAGTTGATACTCCACAAATACCAGCTCCTACAACAATAACTGTTTTAGAATTCACACTGTTATCCCCATTTATTTTCAATCCAAAATACCATTTTACTAAATCAATAGAAAAATATCTTTAATATGAGTATAACTCTCGTCATGGGCAACTTTAGTAAAACGCTCTTCATTTTGTCCAGTAATAAGGGGCAGTCACGGCCCAAAAAGTGAAATTGTGTTACATTCTTTCAAAGGAAACTTATCCATGTTTAGACTAACCCTTGTATCATTATTGTTTTTTGTCACAGCTTGTTCCCAAGGACCTTCAATAAACGATACAAATCTATCAAAATTAGAGCTTAATATTGAAGATTTTTTTGCTGGAAAAACAACTGCTTATGGCCAATTTCAAGATAGGTTTGGAACAATTAGAAGTAGATTTAAAGTAGATATTGAGGGAACTTGGGATGGAGAAGTTTTAACGCTTGTTGAGAATTTCAATTATGCAGATCAAAGCACTGAAATCCGCATATGGAAACTTAAGAAAACAGGTGAGAATTTATGGATTGGAACAGCGCCAGGGGTTGTTGGAGACGCCATAGGAGAGGAAAAAGGCGATGCCTTTAATTTTCGATATAGGCTTCTAGTGCCATTTGGAAAGACGACATTACTCGTAACTTTTGATGATTGGATGTGGCTATTAGATGAGAAACGTTTGTTCAATCGAGCTTATTTATCAAAATATGGAGTTAACATTGGAGAAGTTTTAATTACTTTTGAAAAATAAAATTGTTGTTATACTTTCGATAGTTGCTCATTGAGAAATTAATACAATAACATTTTTTTCCCGAGGTTAAGCAATATGTAAAATTATTGCTAAGACTCAACTAATGTTACAAACTTCAGTTATTGTTTTAAATTAATTAAAATCAAAAGTCCTCTGCGCCACCAAATGAGAGAACCGGATATGCAAATTTCAGAACTTCAACTTCTTAAAGACCTTAAAATAAAACATGTAATGGTCGATACTGAAGAAGGCTCCTCAATCGACAGAAAATCTACAATCACTGAAGCGTTATCATTGATGGCTAAAGATCCTAATAGTGCCGTGGTAATTACAGTCGAAAATGGTGATATTGTGGGCATAGCTACTGAAAAAGATGTGATATTGGCTTTAGAAAAATTTGGTCCAAGTATTCTCGACCATGCAATAGAGACTATAATGACATCTAACCCTGTTAGATCTGATATGGAAACGACTTGTGAAACCGCCCTACAGCAAATGATAGACGGGAATTTTCGAAACATACCCGTTTTTGAGAATGAAAAATTTAAAGGTATTGTCCAAGCTCTAGAAATTGCCGAGGGTAAAACCGTCGAAATTCTTGAGGAAAATCGTAAGCTGAAAGAACTTATAGTACAGCATCTCCCAAGAAATTTTTATTTTCAATCAACCGATGATGTGAACAAAGTCCACGATAGCATGGTGGAAAACAATATGACCTGTGCTTTAATTCAAAACCCAGATCGGCCTGCTGATATAATTGATCTTAGTGACTTCCTGCACCTGATGGGTCAATCAGCTAATTCAGATAATCCATCTAATTGAGGGATAATTAGAAAATGGCAACAAGATTTATGCCTGAATGGGTTCTTGGATTTACCTGCGCCTACATATCTTTACGTTTTGTAAATGGCACTATTCCACTGCAGGCATTCGCTAATAAATATTCAAAGCCGTTATCAGAAAAATACGCTGATGCCTCCAGTAAAAAACTGATGGGTATTTCTCAGGATATGCTATATTTTCTGGCAACTTTTGAAAGTTCTAACCACATGGCGATCGTAGAATCTTATATGTTTAATAGTTTAAATTTTACCAAGAAGGGTAGAAAGCGGAAGATCAAAACTCTGTTTGGTTCTGCTTTAGATGCTCAAAAACAAGCTACGCCTCAAGAGGCTAGCATAAGGAGATTTAAGAATTTTGTTTTCCAACTTCGAGCTGACAGTAGATATAATGCTCCTGGAGGTTGGAACTTAAAAGAAGAGCAAGGAATTGATTGGCTTCTAAATATTTATGAGCAGAATGTACGCACAATGGACGGTTTTTTAGCCTTAAAAACTTAAAATAAATCTATTTTTTAATATGCCGTGGTAATTAAGGTCCAAAATGAAGGCGTTGTCACCATAGCCATGGGGAAACATATGATATTGGCTTTAGAGAAATTTGGTCCAAGTGTTCTCGAACATGCAAAAAAAACTATAATGTTATCCGGCCCTGTTAGATCTGGTATAGAAACGACTTGTGCTATAATTCAGACTCCAGATAGACCGGCCTTAACGGTTTCATAAAACTAATGGGGCCACTTAGTAGTTAAACAAAGCTATCTAATCGAAGGAAGCTTAAAAATGGTCACAAGATTTATGCCAGATTGGGTTCTTGGATGTACCTGTGCCCACATAACTATACGCTTTGTAAATAGCACTATTCCATTAGAGGCATTCGCTAACAAATATTCCAAATCGCTATCCGAAAAATACGTTGATGCCTCCAGTAAAAAACTGATGGGTATTTCTCAGGATATGCTATATTTTCTGGCAACTTTTGAAAGCTCCAACCATATGGGTGTCGTAGAATCTTATATGTTTAATAGCTTAAATTTCACCAAGAGGGGTAGAAAGCGGAAGATCAAAACTCTGTTTGGCTCTGCTTTAGATGCTAAAGAACAGGCTACGACTCATCAGGCTAGTGTAAGAAGATTTAAGAATTTTGTTTTCCAGCTTCGATCTAATGATAAATATAATGCGCCCGAGGGTTGGAACTTAAGAGAAGAGCAAGGAATTGATTGGCTACTAGATATTTACGAACAAAACGTAATAGCAATGGACGGACTTTAACTTTTAATTATATATCGGGTAGCCTCACCTATTATTTATCAACATGGTTAGGCAGTCTACGCCCTGAAGGCTTAAGTTCTTTTTGGTTCCAGTAACCTATCATAACCCCTGGTGGTTCTTTAGCATCAGTCATCTTTTCAACGATCGCGGCTGGTCGCGTAATTCTATTATGATGTCTCCGGGCCCACTCAAAATGAAGTTCCCGCAAACGAGATATTTGACCCTTAAAATCCGGATTATTGCCAAGATCATTTAATTCATTTGGATCAATATCAAGATCAAACAGCATTGGCCGCATATTTTCAACATGAGTCAATTTCCAACGACCGTCAAAAATCATAACCAACCGGGCATCCATTTGATCAACACCAACTGCACGGCGAGCATCACGGGTAGAGTAGTCATATTCACTAACACAAAAACTGCGCCATTCACATTCAATTCCATGCAAAAGAGGTTCTAATGATCTACCTTCCAAGATATGAGGAATGGCATTCCCACCAAATGCATCAATAAACGTTGGCAACAAATCGATACCTTCAACTAACTTATCTGTGACCATGCCCCTTGTACTATCTGCATCGCTGCGCGGATCGTACACGATCAAGGGAATTCGTGCGGAGCAATCATAAAATAAATCTTTTTCACCAAGCCAATGATCACCGAGATTATCACCATGATCTGAACAAAATACGATCATAGTATCCTCCATCCGACCATTTTCTCTGAGATAGTCGAAAAGTCGCCCAAGTTGGTCATCCAATTCTTTAATTAATCCCATGTAGGCTGGCCCAACAATATCGCGAACGTCATCACGGGAAAAGCTTTGGCTTACGCGCATGTTTGTCCAAGCCTGCATTAATGGATGATCAGATACTAATTCGGCATTGGAACGGTTTACCGGTGGAAGATCTGATGCAGAATACATGTCATTATAGGGAGCCGGAGCTAAATATGGCCAATGAGGTTTAATATAACTTAGGTGGCAAAGCCAAGGGTCAGCCCCTTGAGCTTCTATAAAATCAATGCCACGGGTTGTTAACCAGGCAGTTTCAGAATGTTCTTTCGGGACACGTGCCGCATATTTTGAGTTTTCTAGCATCCAACCCGAACACAATGAGCCGTCCGGAAGCTGAGCGGTATTAGCCCATTCTTCCCATGGATTATCTCCATCCATGCCATGCGACCTTAAATATTTATCATAATCTTCCGAATGACGGACTAAACAATCAGAATTGTTGTTTCCATCATCCCTAATGAAAACGTCGAACCCACCTTCACTAACTCTTTTTCCAACAGTGCTTTTTGGATCTATACCAAGCCGCGCCATGCCATCTTTATCAGGCGCCATGTGAGTTTTACCTACCAGTGTACAGCTAACCCCTTGCTCTCGCAAATGATCACCCAAAGTAGGCTCACCAACACGTAAAGGAAAACCATTCCACGTCGCTCCATGGCTTCGTGTATATCTACCAGTGTAAAAGCTCATTCGAGCAGGCCCACAAATTGGCGACTGCACGTAAGCTTTGTTAAAGGTCATACCACGGGATGCTAGCCAGTCTATGTTCGGCGTATCAATGTGTTTGGCACCATAGCAACTCAGATAATCCCAACGAAGCTGATCTACCATTATCCATAAAGCATTCATTTTAGAAATTCACCCTATCACCACCTTTAAGCGCAAGGATCTCTCTAGCCTCATCTGGGCTAGCTACCTCACTACCTAAATCTTCAATTATTCTACGAATTTTTCCAACTTGTTGGGCATTGTTATCTGCCAACTTCCCTCGAGAAATAAGCAAACTATCTTCAAGTCCAACTCTCACATTTCCACCCATCTGGCTAGCCGTAGTCGCAAACGGAATTTGTGATCCACCTGCCCCAAGTACAGACCATCTGTAATCATCACCAAACAAGCGGTCAGCAGTGCGTTTCATAAATATTAGATTGTCAATATCAGCACCAATTCCTCCGAGAATGCCAAATATAAACTGGATAAATACTGGAGCCTTAAACAAACCAGTATCCATACAAAATTTCAAATTATACAAATGACCAACATCATAGCACTCATGCTCAAACTTAATGTCATGTGGGGCCAACGTTTCTGCCGCCTCCCGAATATCACGAAACGTATTTCTAAATATATTCCCTTCTGAACCTTTTACATAATCTTTCTCCCAATCAAATTTCCATTGATCGTATCGCTCAGCAAGTGGATGAAATGAAAAATTCATTGAACCCATATTCAAACTGCACATTTCTGGAGAGAAAGTAGTTGCGGGCTTAACCCGATCTTTAATTGATAAAGTGAGGCTTCCACCGGTTGATATATTAACAATCGCATCAGTGGCTTGTTTAATTCTAGGTAAAAATCTCGCAAAATCAGAAGGTTCAACTGAAACACCACCATCATTCTCACGTCTGGCATGTAAGTGTAATATCGAAGCTCCTGCTTCTGACGCGGCAATAGCTTGAGAAGTAATATCGTCAGCCGTATAGGGAAGCGCATCAGACATAGTGGGAGTATGGATCGCACCAGTTATCGCGCAAGTTATAATTGTTTTTCGTTGCTTAGCCATGTTTATTCCTTTTTCACTTTATCAGAAATAACTCTGTACCCCAATGGAAAGAGTTCTAAATCAAATCGAGCACGAACAAGCCCCCACAACCCTTTTGGCGCTCTTAGCATTATCAATATAGCAACCACACCTAGGACCATCAAATATACAGTGCCAAGATCTGCAAGCGTTTCACGCAACGCAAAGAAAATAAGGGTCCCAATGATCGGGCCTTCTATTGTTCCAATACCGCCAATTACAACAATGAAAATAACAAATGCGGTCCAATCATTTACAGAGAATGCTGCATCCGGTGATATGCGTAGTTTTTGCAGAAAGATCAAAGCTCCAACCATAGCTGTGAGAGCTGATGCTACGACATAAACCACAAATTTTGTTCGCCAAATATCTATTCCAAGAGAAGACGCCGCCAATTCATTATCTCGTATTGCTGTAAGAGCGAGGCCTTGCCGTGACCGTAGAAACATATAAACGGCCGCAATAACACAAAAAGCAATGCCAAGTGCCAGCCAATAGCTTAATGCCTCTCTCTCTGACCGACCATCCGCCATAGAACGCACAATCTTAACCGGTAAAGAAGATCCAGAACCACCACCCAAAGCAGACACTTGTGCGAAAGATAGTCTAAATACCTCTGCAATGACCCACGTTCCAATTGCGAAGTAAGCTCCACGTAAACGAAAAATTAAAAGTGCCACCGGAACAGATACCAGAGCACCTAACGCGCCAGCACCAACAATTGCTACAACTGGTGGAAATCCAGCAAAAATTGTAAGAGCAAATAACATATAGCCACCAAACCCAACGTAGGCCTGCTGACCAACAGAAACCAAGCCGGCGTATCCAGCCATTAAATTCCATAGGCTAGCTAAAGCCAGATAAAGAAATAATTCACCCATTAGTCGAATGTCCGCGCGTCCAGCCCACCAGGGAGCTAAAATAAGTACCAGTAAGACCAAAGTTGCTAACATTATCGAAATTTTTGCTGCCTTAGATGTACGAATAACTCTCATCCACTGATCCTTGGGAAAAGTCCTTGCGGACGAATGGCAAGCACTAATAAAAATGCTACATGTCCTGCCAAAATCTGCCATCCCGGATCAATCTTGGCTCCAATAGTCTGAGCGACTCCCAGTATTACCCCACCAGCAAGTGTACCCCAAAGGTTTCCTAACCCACCAATGATCACGGCCTCAAAGCCAAATATCAAACGCCCACCACCTACCGAAGGATCAAAACTTGTTCGAATGCCCAACAAAATTCCGGCTATGGCGGTAACAGCTAAAGCCAAGGCCATCGCTAGTCCAAATATATGGCGGCGATTTAATCCCATCAATTGAGCTATATCTTGATCATCAGAAACAGCCCGAAAGGCACGACCCAAGGCAGTTCGATAGAAAAGCCATTGCAAACTTGCAATCACAACAACAGCAATCCCAAATGTGAGCACGGGTAAAACACCAAGCTGAAGGTCGCCTAACGAAAAGCTTGCGGTTTCAAGTACTCCAGCGTCCATTTTTTGCGGGTCAGCAGTATAAATTTCCAATAAACTATTTTGTATAATAACAGACAGTCCAAACGTGACCAGCAGAGGAGGCAATAAGTCATCACCAAGAGTGTGATTAAGTATACCTACTTGAAGTGCATAACCAATTAAAGCCATGGCCGGTATAACAAAAACCAATGCCAAAATTGGATGAAGTCCAGTTGTCATAACTACAGTAAGACCCAGATAAGCTGCAAAAATTATTAAATCGCCATGTGCAATATTAACCAAACGCATCACACCGAATATTAAAGAGAGCCCAGCTGCAAATAAAGCATACAGCCCTCCCAATAATGTACCCTGAACTATCACGTTAACCCAATCCATCAGGTAATTCCAAAATACGCGTGACTAATCTCTTCGCGCGAAATACTTTTAGATGCACCTTCCAGAGAAATGCGTCCTTCTTGTAAACAGTACACCCGGTTGGATACTGAGATAGCTTTGCTAATATCCTGTTCAACAATCATCGCTGAAATGCCTTCTCCAACAATATTAGGTAAAGCATCATAAATTGATTTTATGATAACAGGGGCAAGTCCAAGACTAATCTCATCAAATAAAATCAAATCAGGATTTGACATTAAAGCACGGCCTATTGCCACCATTTGTTGTTGACCTCCTGATAGAGAGGTAGATGGAAGTGTTCGGCGCTCTTTAAGTATTGGGAACAGATTAAAAACAGTTCTAAGCGACCAAGGTCCTTTACGACCCAGTCGCCCACCAATCAATAGATTTTCCTCGACCGAAAGAGATGGGAACAGCTGTCTCCCTTCAGGAACTAAGGCTATACCTAGTGCAGCTACTTGATCAGCCCTCAATGCACCAATAGGATTACCCCGATACCTCATTTGTGAGGAATTATTACTTATTAGCCCAGAAATTGAACGCATCAGTGTAGTTTTACCAGCACCATTAGAACCAATAATTGCTAAGACTTCTCCTTCTCCCAAGCTCATATCTAATTGATACAAAGCTTGGAAATCATTGTAATACGCATCAAGTTTAGAAATTTGAAGCAGAGGGTCAGCCATCCACTTCGATTCCTAAGTAAACTTCCTGTACCTCTGAACTCGCCATAATGTCTTTTGGCATACCCTCCGCAATCTTCTTCCCAAAGTCGATCACGATCAATCTATCTACAACAGCCATTAATGCATGCACAACGTGTTCAATCCAAATAATAGAAACACCAGTCGAACGAATGTCTTTGATTGTTTGTACTAAGCTAATACATTCACCTTCGGTCAAACCGCCAGCTATTTCATCTAACATCAGAAGTTTAGGCTTTGCACAGAGTGCCCTAGTCAACTCTAACCTCTTTCGATCAAGTAAATTGAGACTTCCTGCCAAAACATTTGCTTTATCTAACAAATCCGTCTGTTCCAAAACTGAAAGGCAACTATTTTCTGCTTTACGGCCCGACAATCCAGCAGCCTGTGTTGCAGCAATCATTGCATTTTCAAAGACTGTCATACCAGAAAATGGTTGCGGCACCTGAAAACTTCGGGCCATCCCCAATCGACACCGTCGAGCCGCCGAGTACTTGGTCACGTCCTTACCAAGAAAACTTACATTACCCCTATCAGGAAATAGTGTGCCAGTAATGAGGTTAAACATTGTGGTTTTACCAGCACCATTCGGCCCAATAATTCCAAGTGCTTCACCAGATTGCATTTCATAGCTTAATTCATCTGCTACGACGACCGCACCAAACGATTTAGATAAGCCACGCAACTTCAAGATAGGCGACATTCTATTCCAGTCAAAGGAGGCAGCGCTGATTACTCAGCACTGCCAATTACGTTAAAGCGTTTTCAGCATACCAGTTTTTGGAATACTTGGGTGATCAGAATTACCAACTATTTTTAAGTCTAACGTATCGCCATTCTTCTGCCATTGCCCACCAACAAGTGGGGTCTTAGAAACATTCTTAACAGGTCCATTTGACCAATCAATGCGTCCAACAATTGTCTCTAATTGCGTCGCTGCAATAGAAGCAGTAATCGCCTCAGGGTTATCCAGATCTTCAGCACGCTTCACAACGTCAGCTACCACCTCAAACAAAGCGTGTCTAAAGCCAATAGGTTGTGTCCATGGACGGCCAGTGGCTGCCGTATATCCATCAACTAAATCCTGAGCGGAATCTCCCGTTAAGGATGAATTAAAGGGATGATTTGGAGACCACCAGACTTCCGAAGTAAGACCGTCTCCACGAGCACCTAAGGACTCTACTACCGATGGAAACAAAATAGCTTTACCAATAGTCGCTACTTTGGGATTAAAGCCCTGCTGTGCCGCCTGCGCCCAGAAAGTCGCAAAATCTGGTGGTATCATCACCCCAGTTACTATTTCACATTCTGCATCGCGAAATGCTGCTATTTGGTTGGAGAAGTCATCTGATAATGGCTGATAACGGCCAGGATCAGTTAGATCAAACCCAGCACCGGAAAGCGCCGGCGGTAGTCCAAGTTTTGCATCTCCCCATGCATTTCCATCAGCATCATTCGGAAATAGTCCACCAACCTTCTTCGCAGCACCACTCTGTCCCCAGAGGTCAAGGAAAACTCCAATTACGTCTTCTAGACCCCAAAAGAAGTGGTAGGTACTTTGAAAGCCTTCCACTGGGTTGCCACCTCGCCCAAAGAAATACGGCTGCCAGGGTGCATCTGTAGTAATACAAGGAACTTCGTTTATTTCAGCCTGGTCTGCGACCGGATTAGTTGTATCAGGCGTACCTGCTGCCATGATTATATCTACTTCATCACGCAGTATTAGATCCGCAGCAACTTCCGCTCCACGATTAGGGTTGGATTGACTGTCTCGGGTAATGATTTCGATATCCCAAGAACTACCGTTGTTTTGCAAACCTCCAGCAAAGATTTTTTTGATACCTTCTATTATGAAGTCATCAGCTTCAGCAAACCCCGCTAAAGGGCCAGTTTTTGGGTGTACATACCCTACTTTAAGTATCTTATTAGCAGCGTAAGCACGTGTGCTAGTTAGTATAGCAGGGGTAGCAATCAACGCTCCTGATCCAGCCAAAAATGTGCGCCTATTCGGTGTTTTTAAAATATTTCGTTTCATTTTTTCCTCCTAGAAACTGCCCATTTGCGGGCGATGCAATTATGGATTTTTCAAAATTTCTTCCAGCTTTTGAAGATGTTTACTGACCCTTTCGCGTATTTTCGAAGCAGATTTATCAGTCCACACATGAAAACCTTTTCCTGATTTCATACCAAATTCGCCTCTCTTGACCATGTTTTGCAAGTATGGCGATGTGCCACCACCACTTTCCAAGTCAAATAAAACATTTTGGTGGATGTCCAAAGTTAAATCTGTACCAACCAGATCAGCATTCTCAAGTGGTCCAAGTACTGCTAAGCGGCGGCCAAAACTAGACTTAACTACTGTATCAACCGCTTCAGCATCGCATATCCCATTTTCAACAAGGCTAATTGCTTCCCGCCACAATGCGTGTTGCAAACGGTTACCTATAAATCCAGCTACGTCTTTTTCGACCATAACTGGAGTTTTTCCTGAAGCTGCAAGAAGGTCAAACATAGCCTGCGCATATTTCCCCTCAGTCCATTGGGTTTTAATCACCTCAACTAAGGGTATCATGTGCGCTGGGTTCCACCAATGCGTTCCTAGAGCACGATGTTTGCCATTTAAGTTTTGCATAATTTTGGTTATTGGTATTACAGATGTATTAGATGCTAATATTGAGTTTTTTGGGGCATAATTCTCTAAATCTGAAAAAATCTGCTGCTTAACCTCTAGTTTTTCTGGACCAGCCTCAAATACTATTTCTGTGTCTGTGACAGACTCCTTTATTGTGTCACAAACCACAATATTGTTCAGAACCGCCTCTATCTTATTAGCATCAACTTCTAAGAGCCTTAAACTTTCAGTCACGCGTGTTTTAAGCGAAAGGCGAGCCTTATCTGAAGGATCCGTTACACGCACCTGATGGCCAGCTCGCGCAAGGGTCAAAGCTATTCCATGGCCCATCAAACCACCACCTATAACCGATATTAACGAGACTTGTTTCATCCAGCCGTATAACCTCCATCAGCATAAAGAATGTGCCCAGTATAAAAGTCAGAAGCTCTTGAAGCTAAGAATAAAAGTGGGCCAGCAAGGTCTTCAGGTTCACCCAATCTACCTTTGGGCACCCTAGCTAAAAAACCCGCGCGGACCGCATTAGCCTTTTCATTATCTTCAAACATCCATGAAGTCAGCGGTGACCTAAATACTGTGGGCGCTATCGCATTGACAGTGATCCCAGTTGGTCCAAGTTCACACCCAAGAGCTTTAGTCATCCCATCCACTGCAGCTTTTGATGCACAATAAGCAGTATATCCGGCAGGATGTCCCAGCAAGCCACGAGCAGACGAAACTAACACAATTTTACCACCATGGCCTTGCACTTTCATTTGCGCTGATGCGGCGCGCGCAAGGAGCCACGTTTGCGTAACATTAGCGTCCATGACATCAGTAAAGGTTTTAGGTTCCATATCATTAATTGGCGCAACTTTATTCATACCTGAGGCCACGACTAAAATATCCAGGCTGCCCATGCCTGATACAGCTGCATCCACCATCGATTGGCATGCAGTTTCATCAGTTGGACGGCCATGTACCTTAATGACTTCTGAACCCAGTGCGATGCATTCTTCCGAGATTGTCTCTAAGGCATCTACATTGCCAGCAGCCAAAACTAATCTGCAGCCAGCTTCTGCTAAAACACGGGCCGCGACCATACCAAAGGCACCTGACGCGCCTGTTATAAGGGCCGTTTTACCCTGCACGTCAAACATCTGCATTGAATTCATTATTTTACTCCGGGCGGATAGGGCATGACAACTAACATTGTGCACGTATTGTTTGTGCGATTTTCAATCTTTCGAGTTTCGCCAGCAGGGATTGTGCAGCTATCATATTTTGAAAGCACTGTCTCAACATTATCAATGGTTACGGTCATTTCACCCTCAACAATAAAATAAACCTTTTCAATTGGAGTTGAATCAGGACCAGCGCCACCACCAGGCAAAAATTGGCTTAGCCCCATCCACTGATTTTCAGGACCACCTTCTTCAAATCCCTGCAACCGGAGTCCAACCACCCCGTGGTGATTAGGTGCGTCATAGGTTTCAGCTGCCTCAAAACGTTTAACTTGCATTAGAACGCCTCACCAGATTCTATGCGATACGCCTGTTTTTTATCAGTCATCGCAACCAAACGAATAATACAACCATCACCTCGGTCCCAGTTCCAAGGAAAGAATGCAAAAGTTACACGTTTACCTGTTACAGAATCCAGATCCCCACCAACATTCTCTATTCCCAAAATACCGTTTGAAAATAATTTATTGTGAACCGGCTCCCACACCGGAAAATCATCTTTCCAGTCATTTCCACCAGACCATTCTTTATACTCTGCCTCAAGATGAGGCAGAATTGGTCCATTTCTTTGCGGCCCAATTGCCGTCGCTAACGGGTGATCATTTGCCTGGGTGTCATGTCCTACAACCTTGATCCCTTTTTCTACCATCCAATCTGCCGCCGATGGAACTAGGCCAGGGCAATAAGGAAAATAGTCACCATCTTCATAAACCTTATGCCAACCAGTATTTATTATCAGAACGTCTCCCTTGCGAATTGCATGTCCGCAGGCCTTCTCAAGATCTTCCCTGGTAATGCTTTCCCATTTCTTTTTGGGAATAGAGACAACAAGGCCACTACCAAAAAAGTGAGGTAGCGGAACTTCGTCAATAAAAGGGGTTCCTTGGACCACATGTGCTGGAGCATCAATGTGCGTCGTGACATGCATTGTTGTGGTAATTGTCTGACTTAAAACACCAGATTTTGCCATATAGTGTTTTCGTTCGATTGCGACATCTTTAAAATATGGCCAGTTTGGGCATTGATACCCAAATCGATGACTTAAGTTAACGAACTCCAAACCCATGTCGTTGTTAAGGTTTTCTTGGAATTCTATACCACGAATTTCTTGCATATATTCTTCTCCTATTTGATCTTTATCAGGCTGGAAATCTTTGATTTTAGATTCTTGTCCCTACTATTGGTGCATATTCACCACCAAGACGTCAACCAAAAACCGCTATGCAGTATACTTGTATCGTATGGCGGTTTACGTTAAGTCTGAAACAAGATAAATATTTGGGTTAAAAGAGTTTAAATGTCTCAAAAACAAAAAAAAGGTATTCAGGTAATTGAACGTGCTGCAAGTATCTTAAGAGTACTAAAAGACAACCAATCAGGGCTCAGCCTTGGCCAAATTTCCAAACAGGTAAACCTGCCTCGTTCCACAGTTCAAAGAATAGCAAATGCTCTGCAAGCTGAGCGCTTAGTCATCTCAAACGCATCTGGTGGTAGTCTCCGGCTTGGACCAGAAGTTAATGCATTGGCTCAAGCAACAAATTACAACATAGTAGAAACTTGTCGTTTGTTTTTGACCGAGTTAACGGAAGTCACAGGGGAGACAGCCGATTTGTCTGTTCTCCGAGGTGCTGGAGTGATATTTTTGGATCAGGTGCCAGGCACTCAACGGTTACGAACTATTTCATCTGTCGGTGAAGTTTTTCCGTTGACTACTACGGCGAATGGAATGGCATGTTTGTCCCGTATTTTACCAAAAGCCGCGCATTCACTTGTTACTGATGAGTGGGATCGACGGGGTATAATTAGTGATATAAAAAAGATGGAGCAAAAGCTCTCAGAAATAAGACATAACCGTCTCGCCTATGACGAAGATGCTCACACAATGGGTATTTCTGCTATCGGCTTTGCTTTTAATGACCTTTCGGGAGATGTGGTTGCAATATCGATTCCAGTTCCCAGCAGCCGGTTTTTGGAAAAGCGCAAACTAATTGAAACGGCCCTGCGCAAAACGGCCTTCCACATTGATAAATTAATGGAGAATTAGTAGGTTAAACTCTATTTTTTTCAAACCCAGCAATTTTTTTGTAAGAACTTGCTACCTGTTTTAACTCAGTTGAAGAAATTAAGTCTTCAATTCGGTCATTGGGCCCACTCACCCTTGCAGCTGCTATATCGAGGACCTTTTCTGGGCCACCTTCCCTATTACTTTCTACAACATCGGTAGTTATCGGCAGGCGCGCAAATTCGTAAGCCTTCAAACCACCTGTATTAGGTTCTTCTGAAAGACAATGAGCAATAGCCCAAGCGTCAAGTATTGCCTGGCTCGCACCGTTAGCTCCAATTGGATACATTGGATGTGCTGCATCGCCCAGCAACGCGACATTACCTTCAACCCAAGAGAATAAAGGATTTCTGTCTACCATAGGATATTCGGTAACAACTTCAGTTTTTTTCATAATTTCAATCAAATTCATGTCATGCATAAAAAAGTCTTCAAACGGTTTTATGAAATCTATTGTAGCACCCCTACCCCAATCTGCATCATTAATATGCCTTGGCTCGCTGTGGCGTATCTCTGCCACCCAATTAGTCAGAGCGCGACCACTTTGACGCGCGCGCTCGCTTATGGGGTAAGTCACAAACTTAACATCATGATCGCCGGCTATGACCATTGTTTTGCCATCGCCAATCAAATTCGTTTCAGTGGCACCCCGGAACATCATTGTTCCCTCGTAACATAATGGCCCCTCAAATGGATTCATTTGCTTTCTTATCTTTGAGTGGAGGCCCGATGCATCAACGAACAGATTAGCATCCAGCTTGGAGCCATCCTTAAATAATATAGTTACAAAGCCACGACCTTGGCGAAAACCAACTACAGGTTTACCTAATCTAATAGAACTATTACCAAGCTGTTTCTCGACCTCACTCGCCAACATAGCTTGCAATTCACCACGATGGATCGAATATTGTGGAGCTTCAAAACCAGCCTCTACGCTACGAGGATCAGATTGTATTAAATGACCAAACTTTGTGCGGTATTCAATGCACCGAGTTCGGATCCCAAGCTCATCAAGTTGCCTGCCAAGCCCAAGTTCTATTAATAACTTTGACGCATGTGGCATTATATTAATACCGACGCCAAGTGCCCTTATCTCAGTATCTGCCTCAAAAACTGTTACATCAAAACCCCGGTATTTGAGGCACAGCGCCGTAACCAATCCACCGATACCTGCGCCAGAGATTGCAATTTCAGTCACGTCTTATCCCTAAAGGCTTTACACAAATATTGTTCATGGATTTTTGTATACAACCGTTTTAAATCCTTGGTTCTTCCATTCGACAATGCCACCAGATAAATGCATAACATTCGTGAAGCCCAATTGATCCACAAGGGCGTTTCCTATCATTGCCGAGCGGTTCCCACTCCGACAATATAGTAAAATATTCTCATCTAGTCCTTTAACCAAAGGGAAAAAGATTTCCCTAAATTGAGGGTGCAAATTACCCTCTTCTGTGAATGCTGTAATTGTTTTGGAACCATCAATTATACCAGTTTCCAGCCACTCTTCCTTGGCCCGAATATCGACAATCAATACATTATTTTTTTGGGCCTGTATTAGTTGTTCAGAATTAACACCAGTTAGCTTTGGCGGAAACCCAACATCTAGCAATTCTACATCAAAAATTAACTCTGAATTTGGAGGAATACTAGCTCCAGCACCATTTGCACCATAAGCAAGCTCAGGTGGAATAAAGAGCTTCCGCTTCTCTCCCACTTTCATTCCAAGAATACCTTGCTCCCATCCTCTAATTACTTGACCTGTTCCTAATATAAATTCGAAAGGTTTATTCCGGGGAATAGAGCTATCAAAAACTGTCCCGTCCAATAGGGTTCCGGTGTAATGTACTTTTACCTTCATTCCTAGTTCTGCAACTGCTCCAGTACCGACTGAAATTGTTGTTATTTCTAATTCTGAGGCACTAATTGATTTACCATAGCCGAAGCCAACCAGTATAAAGATACAAAACGTAATCATTTGTGAATTTATTCGTGACATAAATTATTTCCGTTATTGTTGATGGTCTTTTCAATATAATTTGATGAATAATTATCACCTAAAAGTTATATAGAATAGACTTCGTTATTTTACGGTAACATAGTGCAATTAATTACTAGATAAAGCTTACAATTTGAAAAGCGATCGAAAGACCCCGTAATGTTGAAGAAGCACGCTGTTTTATTAATCCTAACGGGTGGTACTTTTATGAGCTTTGTCGGCTTGTATATGAGATTATTATCACATGCAGATGGGTTTCAAATTCTTTTTTATAGGTCCTTAAGTCTATGCTTTATGGTAGGACTAGTGTGTTGTTTAAGAAGAAAGGTTACACCTTTTAATTTTCTTAAGAGTATCGACAGAAACGACTTTATTATCGGCATAGTTCTATCTTTAGCCTTTGCCTCTTATGTTTTTGCGATGCTTTACACCACGGTTGCGTCAACCCTACTTATTTTATCCGCCACACCTTTCATGGCTGCTACAATCGGGTGGCTATGGATCAATGAGCGGCCTAGACCAATTACTTGGCTTGCAATGGCCTTCGCCATTGCTGGGATCTATTTTATGGTCAAATCTGGATATCAATTAGGAAATAGCATCGGCAATCTACTGGCCCTCCTATCAGGTTTCTGGTTTGCTCTAATGTTAGTGATGGCTCGAAGAAGCCGAAAGGATGATATTTTAGGTGGTACATTCATTGGTGGCGTGATCTGCGTTGTGATCGGCGCCAGTATGGCGTTTCTAATCGGAACTGGTTTAAGAGTTTTAACCTTGGATCTGGTCATCATTCTAGGGATGGGCGCTTTTGGAATAGGGATTGGTATCGCTTTAGTTACTTGGGGTGCTAGTCACGTTCCGGCAGCTGAAGTAAGTATTTTAGTACTTATAGAAAGTGTATTAGGGCCTGTCTGGCCATGGGTTTTTCTTAATGAGGCAATGACACTATCTGAAATTTTTGGCGGAGCACTGGTTCTTGGCTCCGTAGTTGTATTTGCATTGTTTAGTACCAAACCTGCATCAAACTCACTTCAGATTTAACTTAAGAAAATTACGACACTTATAAAAATCAAGATATATAAAATGTGGCGTCAACATGAACCAATTAACTGACTGAAATATCATTCTAGATTGCGAATATCTAAAGAATAATGTCCTCAAGCGCTTTCGAATGATGAGTTAAAGTTTCAAAACCGTCTTCAGTAACAATGACACTGTCACCTACTTGGGCCCTAAAAGTTTCTACCGACACCGAGCCATCAACAGCCAACACCATTCCTGGGCGAAGTATAGTCTTATCACCAGTAATTAATTCTGGTCCCTCAAGGAAACTAAAGCCCGTCGCGCGGCCACATCGAAAGGGGAACTCATAACCAGCACTCTGAATAACTTCGGCATATTCTGCATGTACACTTTCTGCAGTAACCCCCGCACGAAGTACTTCCAACGCAGCTTTCTGACTGGCGACTGCAACCTCGTAAACTGCTAATTGTGATTTATCACCAACGTCACCAATCCAAAATGTTCTGTCAAATCCAAGTTTAAATCGGTGGAAATTAGTCATACCACAAAAACAGAGAAAAACAGGTTCACCACATTTCATTATTCGGGTTGAAGCACGGTGATGCGTTTGTGTTATTTTGTCACCAGATGCCATAATTTGAAGGAAATGCGTATTTGGCGACATATCCTGATCATCATAATAAGTTGACAATAGCTGAGCAGCCTTCCTTGTCCCTGCCTCAGATGTTGCAATGGCCACTTCAAATTCAGGGATATTTGCAGCTATAGCATCACGGCCCGCCTTCATCATAGCATTTGCCACCTGCCCAGCATGCCGCGCCAACTGTAATTCCTGTTCAGACTTGATCATCCGCATTTTACTAAGAATTGGAGTAACTGTCGTTACATCGTTCCCGTCTACAAGTTCGTCCACATAGGATCGAACTAACTGCGGCATATGCTCAACCTCAATTCCAACTCTACCTACACCATTAGCAATGTTTGATAATTCCTTGCGCCATTCACTTCCCATACCATCATTCCAAGCTGATATTCGATCAACTTTCGCGTGTTCCGTGGCTGTATTTAAGTCAATCGTAGGTGTGATTAGAAGCGTATCACCATCCGCTGGTACAACTAAAACGGTCGGTCGCCCAAATGCCATATGCAAATAGTCGTAGTAACCTGACAGGTAGTAGACACTATCTTCATCGGTAATAAGGGCAACTTTTATACCAGTTGTTAATAGGCGTTCACGAAATTCCTTCATACGCTTTTCAAACATATGCTATCCTCTTAAGTATAAGACTTTGGTAATCGATCGCGTACTAACGCAGCCCAGAATTCTGCACCGATCGGTAGTAATTGATCGTTAAAATCATAGTCACTGGAGTGTAATGGACGAGCATTCTTAGCTTCTACACCATTACCCAAAAGTATAAAGCAACCAGGAATAGCTTTGCTAAAATGCGCAAAGTCCTCCGAAAAACTCATTGGCTCTCTATTTGAAATAGTTTCAAACCCAAGTTGCTCAGACACACGAACGGCAGCACTTGTTGGCTCAAATGCATTAACTGTCTCAATGAACTGAGTATCAAAACTCAATTCAACACTCGCAGAATGTGATATTTCAATTCCCTTACAAATTTGCTTCATAAAACTTTTAACCTGATCACGATCCTCTGTTGATCTAGTCCGCACATCTCCTTTTAATGTTGCATGACCAGGCAGCACATTGCGTTGCCCATCAGTGAGAAATTCAGTTATAGACAACACAGCACCAGAGCCCGGTGCTAGTTTTCGTGATACCACAGTCTGCAATGCTTGTACGATTTCAGCACCAATAGTTATGGTATCTTGACCCAAATGGGGCATCGATGCATGTCCACCTTGACCACTAACATTTATTTCAAAAAGGCTCTCACTTGAACAAATCAACCCAGCCCGTGTCGATACCTGGCCAGCTGGAGCCCCAGGTAGATTGTGAATGGCATAAACTTCTTCTAGCGGAAACTTTTCAAGAAACCCTTCTTCTATCATTTTTTTAGCGCCCAGCCCATGTTCTTCATTAGGCTGAAAAATAAAAACAACCGTCCCATCAAAGTCTGGCTTTTTTACTAATGTTTCGACCGCACCCAAAAGCATTGCCATGTGGCCATCATGGCCACATGCATGCATAACTCCATCTATTTTTGATCTATAGCCATGTTTGCTGGTTTCGCCGATGGGGAGCGCATCCATATCGGCACGCAAACCAATCGCACGATTACCTTTTCCAGCACGAAGTACGCCAATAACACCAGATCCTTCGTGCACCTCAACATTAAGGTCTGACAGAAAGTTTATAATCTTTTGCTTGGTAAGTTTTTCATAAAACCCTAGTTCTGGAAACTGGTGTAGATTACGTCTAAGGGCAATCAATGAACTAATATCGAGTTCCATAATGAATTCCGTTTGCTAGTAAAAAACTGTTAGGGTTCCCAAAGTATTTTGCCAAGAGCAATAATTGAGTTTTATTACATTGGACAACTCAAAGACAATTAGAGCTCGCCTATCAAACAGGTTGCTAATTCAGAATCTTTGATGTGTTGAATGTTTACTTTCACCAAAAATACAGCGAGTTGACTCAGGACTTTTTTATGTTGGGTTTTAAATGCGTATTTCAACTACTGAATTCATAGCGCTCATGGCGATGTTAGTTGCTACTGTTGCACTATCGATTGACGCACTGTTGCCCGCACTACCTGACATTTCACAACAGCTCACTTCCAATAACCCTAATAAGGCACAACTAGTTTTATCAGCTTTTATTATAGGTATGGCGTTCGGAACCTTTATAACGGGCCCACTTTCAGACAGTTTTGGGCGCAAAAAAATAATCTATTTTGGAGCAGTGATTTATATCCTTTCTTCTGCTCTATGTATATTTTCTACTAACTTAGAAACACTTGTTATTGCTCGAGTGTTGCAGGGGATTGGAGCAGCAGCACCTAGGGTAGTATCCCAAGCCTTGGTACGTGACCTATATTCTGGACGGGAAATGGCACGTATTTCATCTTTTATAATGGTAATATTTGCAATCGTGCCTGCGGTAGCCCCACTGTTAGGAGCAGGTATAATTTTAATATCAAACTGGCGTTCAATTTTTGGTCTTTTCATTTTATTTGCGCTTATTAGCACAGTTTGGACCGCAGTACGCGTTACCGAACCATTAAAAGTGGAAATGAGGATCCCTTTTCGTCTGCAACCTTTTAAAATAGCGATCATAGAAATCATATCACTAAAAATTGTCCGCCTTGCAATTATCACATTAATTTTTGGAGGTGGTATTTTATTCGTTGCAATTTTACTTGTTCAGCAAGTTTTTGATCAATTTTACGGAAGTGCTAGCAGTTTTCCATTATGGTTTGCCATGATTGCCGTTCTTTCCGCGTCAGCCAGTTTTTTAAATTCAATGATAGTTATGAAGGTCGGAATGCGTCGAATTGTTAGCATATCTATGTATGTGCAGGTAATTTGGAGCATTGCTATGCTATTTTTTTACAACGGTAATCTACTGTCAGGGGATTTTGGCTTCGCAATCTTTGTTTTCTGGATCTTTGGAATATTTTTTCAAGCTGGGTTAACATTTGGCAACCTAACGGCCTTAGCCATGGAACCTTTAGGTCATATAGCCGGTACAGGCGCCAGTGTTACCAGTGCCCTCTCAACATTGGGCTCAGTTGCTATCGCAGGTTTTGCAGGACAGTTTTTTGACGGTACACCTTACGCAATGATTATAAGCATACTTATTTTTGCCGCTTGCGGCGCTTTCAGCGCCCACTTTTTAATTAGATGCAACCGTTGCGTCTAACGTAATCGTCGTTGATGCGCCCAGCGCCTACGGCTTTTAGTATCGTATTATCCCACGATGACGCAGTTGGTGAACTCCTACTACCAAAACTGCACCGACTATAGCAAAACTAAAAATTAATGGAGATTTGAATAGAAGCAGCATGGCTAAGCCGATACGTAAAACTACTTCCACAGGTCCGAGTGGCCCTGAATCAAATCTAGATAGAGAGCTTGAAATTAGGTATAGCGCAATCGCCAGCCTGAACAGCAACATAGCCAGTACGCCCAAATCAAGCGTGCCTGTATAGTCTGCTAAATATTTTATTGCCCCGCCACTATTTGATCTAGCATCAATCACCGCGTCTTCTATCAATAAAATTTCAGGATAAAATGCAAATACAAATGGAATTATAAACATAACAATTCCAGATTTAACCGCCGAGAAGGCAGTTCCCATAGGACCAGCATTTGTAATAGTGGCGGCTGCAAAAGCAGCAAGTGCTACGGGCGGAGTAATCGCACTTGCTACCGCAAAGTAGAAGATAAACATATGCGCGGTAAAAGTTGAAATTCCAAGACCCGCCAAAACTGGACCCATCAAAAGAGCCACATTGATATAAGCAGGCACTGCTGGCATCCCCATCCCCAACAAAATAGCAATAAACATGGTAAGAAGAAGAGCAACCAATTGAAATACCACTGGCCCACCATTCCCAAGGTTCAAGCTTTGTAGCCACTGTAAAACATCAAGAGACAGAAAAGTTGGAAGACCTGTAAAGTTCAAACAAAAATCAATAATAGAAACCGCAAGGAACATTAAATAGAGTGTGGAGATCAATACACCCGCCTGAGACAAACCATCAACTATTTTTTTAGGTTTAGCACGAACTTCTGGATCTACGAACAATAACGCCATAAGCAGTAGTACGGCCATCCAGCCAGCACTTCCTGCATCGCCAGCAGCGTTTTGTATTAATTGCTGGCCCCAAGAAAGGCTGATCACATTACAGCCATCCACGGTGATAATACGCTCTGCACCCATCATCCCACTAAAGAAACCACACCCCACTGAACCCTTATCAGTTAGAAGTAATAAAAGGATCAGTAATATTGGGGCTAAAATCATGATGAGATTTAACAAGTCTTGAAAACCAAGGTGCATGTCTTCTGTCAATTCACCAATAGCCTCAATTTTTTGCTTTCGCGACTGGAAAACTACCGAGAGAAAAAGGCAGAAAAAATAACAAAGCGCCGGGATCACTGCAGCGATAATTACGCTGGAATAAGGCACTGCTGTTAATGCAGCCAAGACGAAGGCAGCAACTCCCATAACAGGCGGCATAATGGAGCCACCTGATGAAGCAGCCGCTTCCACCCCACCGGCAAAGGTCTTGGAAAAACCACGCTTGATCATCATTGGAATAGTCAAAACTCCAGTAGACAAAACATTAACAATTGGACCGCCTGAGATGGTTCCAAACATAGCCGAAGAAACAACTGCGGCATGTGCAGGCCCACCACGAAGATTACGTGTCAGCCTAAACGCAACTTTAATTAATGAGCGCCCCCCAGCTGAGCTGCCGAATAAAGAGCCCAAAACTAAATATGGAAAAATTGTATTGAGAACGATGTCCATAAACCGACCAAGCATGCCGGATGAATTATTTATTAAAATATCATGAATGCGTGGTCGCCCATCGCTCAATATGCGCGGTTCACCTGCAAGCTTAGTCATCAGGTATTTATTAATGTCATCCGGACCGTGGAAATACCAAACTAAAACCGTGATGATAGTATAACTTGCAATCAGTATAGCTACCAAAACGAGTGGAAACCCCCATACTTTGACATTATAAGAAAGGAAAACTGTTATTGCCAAACCAACTATCAAAACCAACCATCCACCAGTTGTATTTACACATTGTGGGTCATCAACGGTCGTTGGTGGCGTCATTCCAAGAAGCTCAGCCATTTCTTTTTCTGAGTTTAGGCTCTCAGCAATTAGGCGAGCGCGGTCACCTGTAAATTGGTCAATAAGACATATTGCTTCTATTTCAATGAAATAGGTCACTGAAATTGTGGCAGCCATCACAACCAGTGCGATGTCCATAAAAAGTCCAAACTGGCGTTGTATAAGTGCTTTACCTGCCCAAGCCCGCCACATCGAATGCTTCAATGCTACGATCAACATCATTAGTGCAAAAAAAGAGGGATAAAACCATTCGAAAGGGAATTTTCTGAAAGTTGCGCCATCAATCCCAGTTATTCGAGCAATAAGATCGTCATAACCTGGGATCCCCGGGGTTGCATTAATTAAGCCTATAATAACCATAGACACAGTAAGAAAATAAACGATTTTCAAGCCCAAGTCACTGGTTGCTTGACCTGCTTTTCTCGTATCAACCATTATTAAACTTTCAGATTTTCTAGAAACTTAAAGTTAAAGCGCCCACGCAATTTCGCGCAGGCGCCATTATTTCAATATAAATTATTTGGCACAGTCAGGAATGGTATAGCCAGCTTCTTCCCATGCAGCAACTGAACCTGGGTGATATTTTAACGGGTTAAGCCCACACATATCAGTCACAGCGATGTCTGTCTCACCATGCCATGAATTCGGCATAAATGGAGCTTTTTTCATGTAAACGCTGTCTAACCCATCGAGGAATGCTTTAGTTAAGCCTTTTGCCAAATCAAAATCCATCGATACGTTTACAATGTCGCCACCAACTGTTCCCGGACAACGGAAATTATCGTCCTCCGATTTAACGGTTACTCCACCAGAAAATCCCATTTCAGTTATTGGAAGAGTCACAGCGACTGTACCAGGCCTCTTGGTAAACTTCTGAAAAGTGTCACTCTCGTAAGCCGCAATAGGCATCGAGAAAACAGTCATGTCTCCTGATGAGAGGGCCGCAGTCATCCGTCCATCCGGAAAACTCATGGGCAAAACATTTGCATCCCCAGAACCATCCTGGATAGTTTTCACTGCTTGGCCCCAGTTAACCTGTATAGCTGTATAATCTTTCTTTTCTTCAAGGCCAGTTACAATTCTAACCAAATCACGCGCATTTGTTAACGCAGCGCCACGAGGTGGGCCGTTAAAGAGTGTTGCACCTTTTATTCCATCATAACCAGGAAAATTAGCACTGTCATAGGCATAAAGCCCCTGGCAGGCTATTCTATATGTATAGAGCACAGCTAGTTTTGACGTAAGTTCTGCTCCAGTTTCCTTACCGAGCTTAGCATAAGGGCCCACAGCTTTTGACATTAAAAATGGTAAAACAAAAGGTGCTGCTGCAATGTCACTTTTACCTTCAGCAACGTTTTGAACAGAATTGGTCAGCGTCTGTCCTGTGCTCACCTGCATATTTGCAACATTATATTTTGCCGCTACTTCCGATAAAGCAATAATTGACACCCCTGGAGCGCTTCCAGGTGATGCTGTTTCTGCAGTTAGGTTCGCCTGTGCCAGCACAGCGGGTGCGGACAGCAACGCAACAACACCAAAAACAGATATCGTAAATTTATTTAACATTAGTTCCTCCTAATTGACCTTAAAAATTTAGTGCCCATGCCCCGGTCGATTGACATGGCGGTTTCATTTATTTTGACGAAACTTTAACCAACAAATTAAATACTAAAATATATCCTAATCTTTTGATTAGATAATAAAATTAAAATATCTCAAATTTTAAAAATCTTAGTCATAAATCACAGCTAAATACCGTCCCCTATGTGCACATAGGTGCATGGGGAACTAGTGAACGTCAACTAAAAAACCATATTGCAGTATTGCTGTATCGTATCGTGATTAATTAGAACAAAACTAAGCTCATGGCTTTTGTACTCGCTATTATTAAGATCAATTAATCCATTAATATTATATCTAATTCACAACGAATTAATCTTTTTTAGACAAAATATTGCTTTTGGCCGTTAGCAACAGATAAAGTCTCAATAAATAATTGAACGAGGCGATATAATGCTGGCCCTACATCATGGAGCAAACTCAGTTTGCTCAATCAAAGTCAGAATTGTACTGGCAGAAAAAAATTTGGATTGGGAAAGTAGGCATATTGATCTGCCAAAAGGTGAGCAATTCTCACCCAGCTATTTGGCAATAAATCCACGTGCAATCGTACCAGTCCTCGACCATGACGGCCTCATCATAAATGAGTCCACTGTCATATGCGAATATCTTGATAGTTTAAGCGAAACCAACCCATTACAACCAAAATCCGTTTATGAAAAAGCTAAAACACACATCTGGGGCATATACACACTTGAGTATCACGACAGCGTCAACACACTCACCTTCGGTAGTTATCAGCGCCAGATGCTACTAGAAAAAACACCTGAAGAACTGGAAGCACGTTGGGCAGCAATGCCAAACAAAATCCGTGCCCATAAACTAAAAGATTTGGTCAAATTGGGCGCCGAATCTCATTATGTTTATGTGGCTCTTGAGCGTTTATCTAGAATGTGTCGTGATCTTGAGCTGGCCCTCGAAACTAATCAATGGGCCGTCACAAACAATTACTCACTGGCAGATGCGCTACTAACAGCATATTTTTATAGAATTGAATGCCTTGGTCTGTCTTTACTATGGGAGCGTCGATATCCCAAAACTACCAGCTGGTATAGCCGGGTAAAAGCACGTGAATCATTTTCAACAGCAACAGCGCCCTGGTTGGATGAAGAGGCAGTCAGAAAAATTAGTAAAGTTGGCAAAGAGACTTTTTTAGATCATAGTAAGTTCATAGATTTTTTGTAGGCCACTCAACCAAAAACTCATTATTAGTAAAGAGAAATAAAATGACACATCCTGACTACCTAAACGAACTCTTCATTTCGGCCAGAACCCATCGTTTTTACACCGATAAGCCTGTTAGTGACGATGTTTTGCGCCAGCTTTATGAAATCGTGAAACTAGGCCCTACAGAGTCAAATTTTTGTCCAATGCGGCTTACCTTTGTCACATCATCAGAGTCACAACAAAAAGTGATTGATGCTGCAGGAGAGGGCAATAAAGCAAAAATTCTGTCTTCACCAGTGGTCGCCATAGTAGCTCACGATCTAGAGTTTTATCGCCATATTTCAAAACTTTCACCACAATTAGACGCTGAGGCTGTGGCCAATCAACCCGCTGAGACCTCGGCTAACAAAGCATCGCTCAACACATGGCTTCAAGCGGGGTTTTTAATTGTAGCAGCTCGATCACTTGGACTAGATTGCGGACCCATGATCGGTTTCAATGCTAATAAGATAAATGAGACTTTTTATGCGAACAGCAGTTGGCGTGCCAGCATGCTCATAAATATTGGCCACGGGGTTGGTGGAGATAAGATCCGCGACCGATCCTACAGGCTAACATTCGATGAGGCTTGTGAAATAGTTTAACTACCAACTGGAGCATTGCGTTAAACTGCTTTTGATTTTTAAATACAGAGACTGAGCTTTGATGTGAATTGGAGCTCAGTCCTCACTAGCTAACCGTATACCAGCTTGCAGCGCGATAGTCGCACTATCCATTATTGGAATGCCTGTTTCAGTTTCTAAAGACGCAGCAACCCCTGCAGCACGCATATTCGTACACATAATTAAAATAATGTCTGGGCCCTTCTCAGCAACTACACGAACCATTTCCTCCGTTTGATTGGCTGTGATCGAGGCATAATCATTACTGATCGCCCCTCCATAGTGTTGTTCACTCACACAAGAAAACCCAAGCTCTTTATAGTTTTCAATAATTTTATGTTGAACATCAGGGGTATAAGGGGTCACAAGACCAAAAGTTTTTACCTGCTCACTAGCCATAATACGGTTCATTTCAAGAACACAGCTACCAGCAAGAACACCAGTTTCTTTGGTGAAAGATGCACAAAAATTAATGTCATGTTGTATGCCAAGCCAGCTGGCAGATGTACCACCCCAAACTACGCAATCGACATCAGCGTCACATAGTAGTTTTCCAGCACTACACTGAGTTTCTAAAGTAAATTGATCAAGGGATTTTGGAGTGAGAGTAATATCAATCACCCCTAAACGCGAGAAATGAAATGTGGTATCAGGTTCTGTTATGGTTTTTGCCGCGAGTGGTTCCAACACTGAATTGGAAGATGGCAACAAAATACCAATTCGTTTTGCTTTAATGTCCGCTGCCATGACTAAAATCCGATATCAGATGATAGAACGGCGTGAAGCTATGCCGCCATCAACGGTAAATATTGTTCCTGAAGTATAACCTGATCGAAAAGACGCAAGAAATGCAATCAAATCAGATATCTCATGCTTATGGGCAGGTCGACCAAGCGGATAAGTAGCTTCTAATTCTTTGTATTTATTCTCATCGCCTAACTGTGATGCTGCCCGCTTTTTTAACATATTATAGATGCGATCAGTATCAACTGGTCCTGGGTTAACCCCGACAACTCGAATATTATCAGCTAGGCTGTTACCACCCAGCGCGCGGGTAAAGGCCATCAAGCTCGCATTCCCAGTCGTACCAGCAATATATTTTGCATCAAATACTTCACCACCATTTCCAATATTATTGATTATGACACCCTCACCTTGGGTTTGCATTTTTTTATAAAACAATCTGCAAAGATTAATGTACCCCATTACCTTCAGATCCCAACCTTTACGCCAAGCTTCCTCATCAACGTCCCATAGACTACCACTTGGAATAGCTCCGGCATTGTTTACAAGAACGTCAACAGAACCGACTGCCTCAGACAGTAACTCACAAGCGCCACTCTGGGCGAGATCACTTGAGTGGAGAGTAACCTCCACGTCATGGCTGACTGTAATCCGCGCCTTTAACTCCTCAAGCTTATCAGTACTGCGCGCTGTGAGGTGCAGGTGGGCATTTTCTGCCGCAAAGGTTTCGGCAAGATGTGCGCCAATGCCCATAGAGGCACCAGTTATCAGGATGCGTTTTCCGCTCAGTTGAAGATCCATCTAAAGTTCCTTAATTTTTGGCTTTCCCAACACGATAGTTAGTCAAACGTTAAAACGCTCCGCCCTTCCACAGTCCCATCTATTAAATCAGAGAGGGCATCATTAATTTTGTTAAACGGGCGAGGATTAATGATCCCCTTCACCTTACCGCCATCAGCCAATGCCAGAATTTCATTCATTTCCTGGCGGTTTGATGCGGAACTACCAATTACCTGCAATCCACGCTCAATTACTTCATGTGCATAAAAAGCCATCTGGTCAGCAGGGACTGCAGTGAGCACAATTTTTGCACGTGGGTTACACGCCGCCAGCATGAGTGGCCAGGTTGCGCCGACAGGTGCAAAATTTACACAGCCATCTGCACCGCCCAAAGCCTTGATTGCGGCTCCAGCCTGCTCATCGGCATGAACCACTTCATCAGCACCCAATTCCTTTGCGGTATTTAGTTTGTCTGGGCTAATGTCTACGGCGATAACACGTACACCGCAAAGCTTGGCAATTTGAACGGCATACTGCCCCAATCCACCAAGTCCAAAAATTGCTAAAGTCTCTCCTGGTTGGACTGATGTCTTTTTAAAAGACGAGTAGGCCGCTGCTCCCGCACACATTAACGGTGCTGCTTCGATTGCATCAATTCCGTCAGGTATTGGGTTAGCCCATTCATGCCGCATGCATACATATTCTGCAAAGCAACCACTTACATTAAAACCAGTTGCATCAAATTCACCACAGTAATTCTCCCCACCTGTCAAACATTCTTTACAATGCCCACAGGCTCCAAATACATAGCCAATCCCTACCCGATCACCAATTTTTAAGCGGCCGCTAGCCGAACCTAGCGCCACAACTGTGCCAACCCCTTCATGACCCATTATCAGCGGTAATGGGTCTGGCGCAGCATGATCCCCACGCCAAATATGTACATCGGTAAAACATACACCACTCGCCTCTATTTTAACTAAAACTTCATCATGTTTTGGGACTGGGCGGGGTACAGTTTTAATCTCCAATGGCATACGATATTCCGTTAGCAAAGCCGCTAGCATTGTTTGTTTAGGCATACTGTTATCCGTAGACATTTGTTTCCCCAATCTCCATCTCAAACCAAATATTTAAGATCAATTTTATAGCTCTCAAATTCATAACAGACGGTAACGCTACAAAACAACCACCGTCAAATTTATTTCATAGACCATACAAATAAAGAGCAAAATCTTTTTTTGTAAGAATATAACCAATTTGTATTTATTACAGACAATCGTATACTGTCAGAAAAAGTGATGGAAGTGGACATTTGTTATCCTTGCCAAAAAACTAAGTTTTTAAAAGAAACCTATGTTATCTTTTAAACAAATTTTAATACCTACATCATGATATCAATGGCTTATATCCTGATCACTACTAATCAAAAAGAGAATAAGAATGCCAACCATTATTGAAGAGCTGCTAATACCTGAAACTAACAAAGGTATATTTTACGGTGGGGCGTTCCATCCGGCATCCCGATCTGATGAGATTATTGTGATGAACCCTGCCACTGGAAAACGGTTTACTACTGTTCCCGATGCCACCACCGAAGATGTAGTAAAAGCAGTTGCAGCTGCCAGTGCCGCTTTTCCGGCCTGGTCAAGTTTAGATGCCTTTGACCGCAGTAAACATCTTCTCAAATTTGCGGAAGTAATACGTGAAAACATTTCTTCTCTGGCTATTTTAGAGGCCACTGTTACTGGACGTTCTCTGCGCGAAATGAATGCCCAAATGGGGCGCATTCCTGAATGGTTGGAATATTTTGCCGGTATTGCCTTAGGTCTAGAGGGGGAGTCTAATCAACTCAAAGGCGGCTATGTAACGCTGACCCATTACGAGCCGCTAGGCCCAGTTGCCCTTCTCACACCGTGGAACCACCCAGTACTTATCTTAATGAAAAAACTTGCGGCGGCACTTGCAGCTGGAAATACATGCGTGATCAAGCCCTCTGAACTTGCCCCCGTATCTCCACTAGCAATCGCTGTTTTAGCCAAAGTGGCTGGTTTGCCAGACGGAGTAATAAATGTTGTGACTGGCGGGCCCTCCACAGGTGCCGCATTGTGCGCCGCAGATGACATTCATTATATCGACTTAACTGGTGGTACAGAAACTGGCCGTAAAGTTGCCAGCCAAGCTGGCCAACGTCTTATCCGTAGCACGATGGAACTGGGTGGTAAGACGCCTGTTATTGTTTGTGACGACGCAGAGATAGATGCTGCGGTAGCCGGTGTCTTATTTGCAGCTTTTGTTGCATCAGGTCAGACATGCGTTGCAGGTTCTCGAATTCTAGTCCAAAGCCAAATTTATGATGCCTTCGTAGAAAAATTAGCAAAGCGTGCAGACTTAATAAAATTGGGTGATCCCATGGACCCTAGTACACAAATGGGTCCAGTAATATCGCAATCAGCACTAGAACGTTGTAAGCATTTTGTGGAGATGGCCCTCTCTGAGGGCGGCCGACAAGTGGCAGGCACGAAATCTCCAGACCTAGGTGGTCCGTTTGCCAAAGGATACTATATACGTCCAACAATTTTTGCTGACGTTCAGCCACATCATAGTTTATTTAAAGATGAAGTTTTTGGCCCAGTCATCTCAATTACTCCCTTCGACACTGAGGAAGAAGCGATTGAACTCGCCAATGTTGGCGACTTTGGACTAGGCGTATCAATTTGGTCGCGCGATATTGCACGTGGGCACAGATTATCGCGTAAAATTCGTGGAGGCATCATTTGGCTTAACGACCACCACCGCAACGACCCAAGATCAGTTTGGGGAGGTGTTAGAGACAGTGGCTTTGGCAAAGAAAACGGCTGGGACGCCCTACGGGGTTATTTAACAAAAAAATCCATTGTGGTCCGGACTGAACCTGGCTTTGATGACTGGTTTGCAGGTGGTAGCAGATATGGATAACAAGAAACTATACCTATGATCCAGAACAATGCTATTTAGCATTTCAGTAAAGCTGAAGTTTCTCTTTTGTTCCTGCAACAAATGAAGACAGGTATGTAGTAGAAGATATACCTTAGAACGGCGGCATGGTCTTTCTAACCATCAACGCTTAATCTGAATTAGTAAAATGAGGTAGACGGTATGAAAATAGATACATTTGGCGTTGAAATGTGGATGAACGAGTGGGAAAATAACTGCGAATTCAACTTAGCGGAAACATGTGTTGAAAGCCTGACTTTGACAGAGCTTTTAAATATCACTGGAAGAAATGAAACGGATCTCTCAGCTTTATTACCATTAAAAATGACATACGGTGACATTAAAGGGTCTGATCGTCTACGAAATGCGATCGCAGCCCTCTATCACAGGCAAAAAAATACAAACATCCTTGTCACACACGGCACGATTGGGGCCAATATGTTGGTGCACAAAACATTGGTCGAGCCTGACGATAAAGTGATATCTATCGTACCCACATATCAACAGCATTATTCAATTCCCAAAAGTATTGGTGCTAATATTAGCCTTTTGCATCTTTCCGAGAAGACAGATTGGTTACCTGATTTGCGTGAATTAGAAAAACTAGCACAACCAAACACAAAACTTATAGCCCTCACAAATCCAAATAATCCCACAGGGGCACTCATTCCAAAGGAAATGCTTGAGGAAATAGTTAGTATCGCTCGCGAGGTTGGGGCTTGGGTGCTTTGTGATGAAGTTTACCGTGGTACCGATCAGCATGGCAACGGAATGACAACTGCTATGGCGGATATCTACGACAAAGGAATAAGCACTGCCGGCATGTCCAAGGCTTACAGCCTAGCCGGCCTGAGGCTTGGTTGGATTGCCGCACCAGAGGAATTCATTGAGGACGTTATGATCCACCGAGACTATGATACAATAAGCGTTGGAATGCTGGACGACCATTTCGCAACTATTGCCTTGGAAGGATACGAAAAAATACTGAAACGTGCACATGACATAACAAGAGGAAACCTGGCACAGCTTGCTTTTTGGATGGAAAACGAAACAAAACTTTCTTGGATAAAACCAAAATCTGGCACAACAGCATTGGTTAAGTATGATTTAAAAATGAATTCTTATGACTTTTGCATAAATCTAATAAAAGAAACTGGTGTAATGTTTACCCCCGGATCAGCTCTCGGAATGGAGGGCTATATCCGCATAGGCTATGCCAATAATCCAGAGATATTAAAAGCTGGGTTGGAACGAGTATCAAAGTTTTTATCACACCACTAAATATGCAAGACCGGATTGGCTTATGGTAGAATAAAACTGATTTAGCTAATTAATGTATTGTCCTGATATATATTAAAAAGATTTAAATTATAGTGAATGTGAAAATTCTTTAAGTCGCAGTATTTTGTTTAATCTTTGCTTTATATAGCTCTCTGATCCGATGAAAAATAGGCCCCGCCTTGCCGCCGCCTATTACCCGGCCATCAATCTCAAATACAGGAGATTGCGCGCCAAATGTACCAGTTAGAAAGGCCTCATCTGCGCCATAAGTATCAACAAGAGAGAAGTTGCGCTCAAATATAGGAATGCCACTTTCGCGGCAAACATCAATCACCTTTTGTCGTGTAATTCCATTCATGCAGTAATCACCAGTTGATGTCCAAACAGCTCCTTTGCGAACGATAAAAAAATTGCATGCATTTGTTGTGTTAACAAATCCAAACGGATCGAGCATGAGAGCTTCATCAGCACCGGCACGAATGGCGTGGTTCAGTGCAATTATACAGTTCAGTTTCGAGTGTGAATTAAGTTTGGCATCCTGGGTCAGCGGCAACCCTCGGTGGTGTGGCACAGTATGCAACCTGATACCCCGATCAATGATACTATTATCAGGTTTTGAGTGTTCTGCGATAATTACAATTGTTGAACCAAAAATACTAAGGTGTGGATGCTGAAATGGTTTCTTTTTGCGTCCTCGAGTCACCATGACACGGAGATGCACGTCGGTCTCCATCTCGTTAGCTTCCAATGTCTGCCAAATTGCAGCAGTCATCTGTTCACGGGTCAGGCCAACGTCAAGGTCGATATAAAGAGCTGCTTCATAAAGACGATCAAGGTGCTCATCTATAAAAGATAGCCATCCATCATAAAGGCGCAAACCTTCCCAAATACCGTCGCCAAGCATGAAACCAGAGTCATAAACAGAGACCTTGGCGTCATCACGATGAACTAATTCACCATCCACGTAGATAATTATATTTTCATTACGGTCATCAGATACTGCGTCATGCGTAGAAATATGTGTATCGGTCATAATTGTCCTTTTTTGCCTCAACCAAACGATAAAAAATTCTGCTTTGGAAA